>JAABPT010000127.1 GCA_011391855.1 Burkholderiales bacterium | reverse complement strand
GCACCCGGCACGCCTTCGACTAATTCCGCCAGTTCGATCGGCAGTTGCCGCAGAACTTCGTAGGCATGGGGGTGGCCGTGGCGTCGGCCGTATTCGCTGGCCGCCGCAATGGCCGCCGCCAGCGCGCCGACCGAGGTGCCACCGATATTGCGGAACCGGAACTGCCGCGCCAGTTCGACGATCGCCCAGGGGTAGACCACGCCGCTGGCGACACCGCCGGTGAGCACCAGGTCGCACCAGCGGTCGTTCGGCGGCTCCTCCAGCAGCGGCTCGGGCAGGCGTGCACGAAGCGACACCGGCTCGCCTACACCAGCCACGGGTCTTCCTCTGCGGCCCACTCTGGCTGCATCGCGGCAAGCCGCTCCAGCGCTTCGCGCGGCGGGTAGAAGGCATACACCGTGCCGCGGGTCTGCACGAAGGGCCGAAAGCCGTACAGCGCCAGCGGCGACGGATCGGGCGGCTCCTTGCCGGTGTTCGGGTCCGCCCGCATGCGCTGGGGAACCAGCAAGCTCGCGTGCGGGTGGTCGTGGGCGCCGATCAGCGGGTCCTTGCCGTGCCGGTCACCCGGAAAGCCCAGCGGCAGGCGGTCGGCCCACTCGCCCAGCAGATGCTCGAACTGGTCGGCCAGGTCGGCGCAGAAGAAATGGCCCAGAAGCCCGCGCTCGTCGTCCCGGGTCTGTTCGTCGAACCAGGGGCCATACGGCATGCCACGCCTGAAAAGCGGCCGCGGCCGCACATGGGCCACGCGGTTGTCGCCATCACCGGCAGCGCCGCGCGGGTTCATGCGCCGGATATGCGCGCCGAAGGGACAGCCGGCGCCATGCGGGTCGTCGGTGAAGTCGAAGTCCGACTCGGGTGCTTCATTGGGCGAATACAGGGGTTCGTGATCCGGCCTCACCACCTGCCCGTCGGGCCAGCGGCCGCAGAGCTTGGCGCGCACGAACTCCTCGACGGCCTGGCGCGGCCATTCGGCTTCGCGCTCCGCTGCCGCGTCGATCAGGGCTTTGGCCGCGGGAGAAGTGCTCGCCTCGCTGGGCGCTTCCACGAGCCGGGACCCCCGGTCGTCCGCCACCGCTCGCGCCCAGCGCCCGACCTCTTTGCGAAAGTCCTGCTCGCGCTGTTCGATGCGGCGCAGCACGCCGAAGCTGCCGTGGCGGAAGAACGTGCGCACTTCTTTGGGTAGACGCGCCAGGCTCCAGGGGTTGTCGCCCGTGTCGCGCACCTCGCCGAGCAGCAGTTCGCCGGGCTCGTGCACGTCGGGATTGCCCTCGGGGTGGCCCGCCCCGGCCACCACGGGGTTCGTCAGACCGTCGCGGTAGCCGAAGTGAACCCAGTGCGTCTTCCCGCTGGCCTGGCGACCGGGGGGCGGGTCGAGGTGCTTGCCGCACATCGGTGGCCCAACCGGTCTGGCGTACGGCGTTCTTTTCGCCTGCTTGGCTTCCTTGGCTGAATTCGCTGGTGCCTCTTGCTTCGGTGCGGCCGGCATCATCAGGTCGATGAGCGTCGTCAGTGCCGTCTCGCAGTCCTGTTCCGTGCCGTGCACGGTGACGACGGCGTGCGCGTCCTCCAGCGTGAAGGCCATGTCCCAGAAGCCGGGCGCGCTGGGGCCGATATCGCCCAGGTGCCGCACCGCCCGCACGGGCGCGCCCTCGGCAAACGGCGGCGAGAGGCGCCGCAAGACGTGCAGATAGCCGTCGGGCACATTCAGCCTCTCCAGCCCGCGGAAGGTCAACCCCAGCGAGACCAGCGGGCCGCACGGCCGGGGCCGACTGGCGCCGAAGCAAAGGCGCAGCTGGTCCATCACGCCCGCGATGAAGATTCTTCCGCCCTCGGCCGACTCGAAGCGCACCACCTGGTGCAGCACCGCCTCGGCCCGTGCGGCCCGCAGCACCAGATGCTGGGCGTCATCGAAGCGTGAACCGCCCGCCCCGCTCACGACCGGTTCCTTTCGTGCCGCAGTATTTCGGCGGTCTCCGTTTCCGGATAGGCGCTGAAGAAATAGCCTTCGGCCGGCGGCGCGTTGTTGGCCCGGATGACGTCGACGAAGGCGCCCGGGTTTTCGCCCACCGGCAGCGGCGGGGCGCCCTCGATATGCTCGAAGAGCTGGTCGAAGAGGTCGTCGACCTTGAGCGCGAAGTGCTGCACGTAGGCGTCGAAATTGCCGTCGTACACCGTGTGCAGCGCCAGCCAGCGCCCCTGGTCGAGCAATTCGAACCAGGCGAAGTGCACGTGCCGCGACTCCTTCAGCGCCCGTTCGATGCGCGGCGCGCCGATGCGGATCACGCGGCGCAGCGCCTCGGCGTGCAGCTCCACCGGCGCCTTCACGCGCATCAGCACGTTGAGCGGCTGCTGCGCCAGGCGTTTGGCGCGGCGGTATTCGAGCGGGTAGCTCTCGCAGGCAAAGCCCCAGCGCCGGCTGACCTTTTGCGGCTCGCCGGTGACCGGGTCCATGGCCACGCCGACGCTGGGCAGGCGCAACACTTCACCGACGATGGCGGTGACGAGTGCACGCCCCGCCGTGGCGCCCGGGCAGCCATGCGGCGCGGGTGTCGGGGTCTCGCCGGCGTATAGACCGAAAGGCAGCGCGTGGTCGCGGTGGTCCCCTTGGCCAGCCGCCTGCAGCCACAGGATGACGTCGTCGCCGGCAGCGAGCGCGTACCCGCTCAGTTCGACCTGGCACTTCACGCGTCGGGGCAGGAACGCCACGGGCGGCTGGCGGGCCAGAGCCTGGTCGACCAGCTTCGCCAGCGGACCGGTGTGGACCTCTTGGGGCTTCGTCTGCGCCGCCTTGCGCGCGGCTTCGAGCAGGCCCGAGTCCTCGAAGCACTGCTGCAGGACCAGGCACGCGGAAGCCTGCACGTTGCCGATGGTGCCAACGACCAGCCCCACGGCCATCGTCGCCAGTTCGTGCACGCTGAAGTCCGCGGGATCCAGCGCCATGCGCTTGAGCCAGGGGTCGCCGATCTCGCTCAAGCCCCACTCGCCCGGCGGATCCACGCCTTCGGGCCAATCGGCTCGCTCCTTGCGGTGCGGCAGCCGTCCGTGGACCTCGCGCGGCTTCCAGCGCACGTGGCGGTAGGCCTCAATCAGGGCCGATGCACGCTGCGTCAGCAGGCCCAGCGCCTGGCGCGACTGCGGCAGCACGGTGGGGTCGTAGGTGAAGTGGCGACCGACGATCTGGTGCACCAGCACGCGGTAGCCCGCGGCACCGGCCGCCTGCAGCAGTGCATGGTCCTTGCCGCCAAAGCCGAAAGCCAGGCCGCAAAACCGCACGGCCGCCTGCTCGGCCAGGGAGGCCAGGTCGAAGCGGTCACGCTGCAACGCGGCCACGCCCGCCTGGCGCACGGCCTCCCGCGCCAGTTTCGACAACTGCGCCTCGTCGGGCTTGCGCAGCAACGCCGTGGCGTAGCACTTCTGCCGCAGGTGCGCCGAAGCCGTGCCGCCCAGGGATGACGCAGCCGCCTCACCCTGCGCCGGACAAGACGCTGCCGCACCAGGCAGCGGGTCGGCCTCGAGCGCCAGCATGAAGCTGCCGCCGCCGATCTCGGCATAGGGGGCGTTGCCGAAATGCTCGACATCGCGCAACACCCGCCGCACTTCTTCGGCACCCGCCACCAGCCAGGCCTGCCGGTGCGCTTGAGCTGGCGGCTGGCTGTAGGGCGGCGCCGGGTCGTCCAGCGGGTGGTCTGCGCTGCAGATGGGCAGCACCTTCTTCTGCTGCGCCAGTTGCATCAGCGCGGGCCGCAGGTCGTCGTCCTGAAGATGGACCGCCAGGCTCTGGTTGTCCTCGAAGTCGTTCGCGGTGCCAGGGCCCGGCAGCGGAACGCCAGCGTCCGGTTCAGTGGGGTTCATCGACAACTCCCGAGGGTGAAACGGCTTCGTGCAGCGTTTGCGTGATGCGCACCTCGCTGCCTTCGCCGAGGCACGGCGCGACACCCAGCGATGCCAGCAAGGCCTGCGCCCGCCGAGGGTCGGCCGTCGTCCGGCCCTCGGCGATGTGTGAGAGCGCGTCGCCGACGATCTGTTTCGCCTCGTCCCAGCAGCCACCGGCGACCAGGTGCTCGCCCAGCGCCGTGGCCGCACGCAGCACGAAGGCCTGCTTGCCCTGCGTCTGGGCCAGGGACATGGCCTGCCGCAGCAGCGCCTGGCCCCTTTGCCCATCGCCCTGGGCCAGCGACACCACGCCGGCCAGGCGCAGCAGTTCAGCCTGGTGGTAACGCTCACCGTTGCGCTCGACCAGCGCCCGCGCTTCGTCGATGCCCCGCGCCGCTTCCGCAACATCACCGGCCTCGAGCCGGGTCGCGGCGATGAGCGACAGGTAGAAGGGCCGCGTGATCGCCGCGCCCGTGGCGGTCCACAAGCGGTAGCCCGCCTCCATTTCGGCGCCACCGCCGACGTGGTCGCCGGCCAGCACGCGCAGCCGCCCGCGCACCACGCGGGCATGCGCCAGCCAGACCGTGAAGCCAGCCTCTTCGCACAAGTCCACTGCCAGGCCGGCCCAGGCCAGCCCCTCGGCCACCTCGCCACGGAACAAGGCAATGCTGGCAGCAAAGCCGTAGGCCTCGCCCAGGCTGAAGCGGTGCTGCAGCGAACGCGCCAGCGCCACCACCTCTTCGGCGCGGCGCTTCGCCGCATCGGCACGGCCCTGCTCCCACAGTGCCCAGGCCGAATAGCACATGCACATCACGCCCGGGTCCTGCACGGCCGCCGGGTGGTGCATCTCCGGCCGGTAGGCGGCCAGGCAGGCTTCGAATTCGGGCAGCGCCGCATGCGAGTCGCCGCCATGGAATCGCGCATTGGCCAGCGCCCACCGCGCCTGCAGCGTGGTGAACGAGTCCGCACCCGCATTGGCGCTCTCCAGCGCCTGCCGGGCCAGCGCTTCGGCGCGGTCGAGTTCGCCGCGCATCACATGCACGCTCTCCAGGCCCAGCAGCAGCTTGATGCGTGTTGCGGTGTCGCCGTGCGCCGCCGCCAGCGCACCGGCCCGCTGGTAGACCCGGCCGACCTCGTCGGCACCATAACCTTCGGCGGCAATGAGCCGGGAGGCCAGCAGCAGCAGCAGCCGCAATTCGGTGCCGTCTCGCGCGGCCGACGCCTCGGTCTGCGCCAGACTTTCGAGTGCGGCACGGGCGTGGTGGATGGCCTCGCGGTTGGCCGAAGCAGCGGCGGCCGCACGCGCTGCGCGCTCCCACAGGCCCACGGCTTCGGCATGCTGCCCGGCGCCCGCCAGGTGGTGGGCCAGCCAGTCGGGCTGTGCGTCGACGGCGCCGGCAGACCTCGACTTGAGGACCCGCGCCACCGCGGCATGCACGGCAGCCCGGTCTCGCTGCCACAGCGACAGGTAGGCGACGTCGCGAACCAGTTCGTGGTGAAACGCCAGCCGCGGCACACCCGCCGCGGTGTACGCGCGCAGCAGACCCGCCTGGCCCAGCGCCGCGAGTTGCCCTCTCGCGTCGCCGATCGAAAGCGGCAGCTCGGGGTCGGCGGCCACGCGGTCGAGCAGCTCGGCGGGAAAGTCGCGTCCCAGCACCGCTGCCAGCTGGCACAGCGGCTTGCCGCGCGCACCGAGCCTGTCCACGCGCGCCATGAGCAGGCCTTCCAGGGTGGCCGGCACCTCGGCCATCAGGGCGCCGGCGCGCGCACCGGCCTCGACGGCCATGCGTGCCGATTCCTCGAGGAAGAGCGGCACACCGTCCGCACGTTCGGCCAGGCGCTGCACGAGTTCGGGCGGCAAGCTGTCGCCGCTGGCCTCACGGATCAACCAGCGCGACGCGGCGGGCGACAAGCGCCCGAGCGCCAGCGTCGCGGCAGCAGCCAGTGGCGGCGGCGCAGTGGCGGCCGCATC
>JAABPT010000126.1 GCA_011391855.1 Burkholderiales bacterium | reverse complement strand
CCAGTTCCGCATCCTCAACGGCAGCAAAGGCCCCGCCGTGCGCGCCACCCGGGCGCAGGCCGACCGCGTGCTGTACCGCGCCGCCATCCGCCGGCGGCTGGAGAACCAGCCGAACCTGTGGCTGTTCCAGCAGGCGGTGGACGATCTGATGCTGGAATCCACCGGTGAAGGCGACCGCGTGGTGGGCGCCGTCACCCAGGCCGGCGTGCGTTTTCGCGGCCGGGCGGTGGTGCTCACGGCCGGCACCTTTCTCGACGGCCGTATCCACGTGGGCCTGCAGAATTACAGCGCCGGCCGCGCCGGCGACCCGCCGGCGCTGGGCCTGTCGGCGCGGCTGAAGGAACTGAAGCTGCCGCAAGGGCGGCTGAAGACCGGTACGCCGCCGCGCATCGACGGCCGTTCGATCGACTTCAGCCGGCTGGAAGAGCAGCCCGGCGACGGCATGCCGGCCGCCGACGGCAGCCCGCCGCTGCAGCCGGTGCCGGTTTTCAGCTTCCTGGGCGCGCCCGAGCAGCACCCGCGCCAAGTGCCGTGCTGGATCACCCACACCAACGAGCGCACACACGAAATCATCCGCAGTGGCTTCGACCGCAGCCCCATGTTCACCGGCGTCATTGGTGGCGTGGGGCCGCGCTACTGCCCGAGCATCGAGGACAAGGTCAACCGCTTCGCCGACAAGACCAGCCACCAGATCTTCCTGGAACCCGAAGGGCTGACGACGCATGAGTTCTACCCCAACGGCATCTCGACCTCGCTGCCGTTCGACATCCAGATTGCCGCCGTGCAGTCGATGCGCGGGCTGGAGCGGGCGCACATCCTGCGGCCGGGCTACGCCATCGAATACGACTATTTCGACCCACGCGGGCTGAAGCCCAGTTTCGAGACCCAGGCCATCGCTGGCCTCTTCTTCGCCGGCCAGATCAACGGGACCACCGGCTACGAGGAAGCGGCGGCGCAAGGCCTGTACGCCGGGGCCAATGCGGCGCTGCAGGTGCAGGGCAGGGCCGCGTGGCTGCCGCGTCGCGACCAGGCCTACCTGGGCGTGCTGGTGGACGACCTGGTGACCAAGGGCGTGACCGAGCCCTACCGCATGTTTACCAGCCGCGCCGAATACCGGCTGCAACTGCGCGAAGACAACGCCGACCTGCGCCTGACCGAAGCCGGCCGCGAACTGGGCCTGGTGGGCGACGCACGCTGGGCCGCCTTCGAGCGCAAGCGAGAACGGCTGGAACGCGAACTGCAGCGGCTGCGCGCGACCTGGGTGCGCCCGGCCACCGTCCCGCCGGCCGACGCCGAGCGGCTGCTGGGCAAGGCTCTGGAGCGCGAATACAGCCTGGCCGACCTGCTGCGACGGCCCGGCGTGGGTTTCGACGCGGCGGCCGAGCTGGCGGCCATCGCGGCGCACCCGGCCGCTGTTTCACGTGAAACCCTGCGCGCCGAATACGGCCCGCGCGAAGCCGACGCCGTGATCGAGCAGGCCGAAGTCGCCATCAAGTACGCCGGCTATATCGAAAAACAGAACGACGAGGTCGACCGCGCCTCGGCGTTGGAGGGCCTGGTGCTGCCCGAGGACCTGGACTACGGCGCGGTGAAGGCGCTCTCGTTCGAGGTACGGCAGACCCTGGCCCGGCAGCGGCCCGCCACGCTGGGGCAGGCCTCGCGCATCTCGGGGGTGACGCCAGCCGCGGTCTCGCTGTTGCTCGTCCACTTGAAGAAGCGCCGGATGGGCGCTTTCCTGGCCGACGAAGCGGCTTAGGCGTCTGTGTCCGCGTGCCGAGCGAACTCGACCCGATCTGCGCTGAACTGGGCCTGGCGCCCACCGAGGCCCAAACCTCGGCACTGTCGAGATACCTCGACCTGTTGCAGCACTGGAATGCCACCTACAACCTCACCGCGGTGCGCGACCGTGCCGGCATGCTCACGCAGCATCTGGCCGACTGCCTGGCCATCATCCCGCCCTTGCAGCGCCGCGCAGCTCAAGGCCGTCTGCTCGACGTGGGCAGTGGCGGCGGGCTGCCGGGGGTGGTGATCGCCATGCTGCTGCCGGGCTGGGACGTGACCTGTGTCGACGCGGTGGCGAAGAAGTCCGCCTTCGTGCGCCAGGTGGCAGGTAGCCTGAGCTTGCCCAACCTTCACGCAGTGCACAGCCGCGTCGAAAACCTCCAAGCCCCACCATTCGGCTTGATCACCTCGCGCGCCTTCGCCTCGCTGGCGGACTTCACCGCACTGACCCGGCAGCATCTCGCACCCGGCGGCGCCTGGCTCTCCATGAAGGGCAGGGTGCCGGACGACGAGAGGGCTGCGCTGCCACCGGACGTCCATGTGTTTCACGTGGAACCTCTCCACGTGCCCGGCCTGAATGCCCAGCGTTGCCTGGTCTGGATGCAACCCCGAAAGCCCGAATGAAAAACCTGCCCTCGATCTTCTGCGGCGCACTGTTCGCCATGGCTGTTTCGGCACACGCCCAGCCGGCCCCACTGGCCGCACTGCCAACCCTGGACATTCCCAACTACATGGGCACCTGGTACCAGGTCGCCTGGTATCCCAACCGCTTCCAGAAACAGTGTGTCGCCGACACCAGCGCCACCTACCGACGCATCCCCGAGGGCGTGGAAGTGACGAACCGCTGTCGCAACGCCGAAGGCAAGATCGAAAGCGTCGTGGGCCTGGCGCGCCCGGCCGGTTCCGAAGTCCGAGGCGATGCGTTGCAACCCGCGCAACTGGAGGTGAGCTTCCTGCCCAGCTGGCTGCGCTGGCTGCCGATCTGGGGCTCGTACTGGGTCGTCCAGTTGGCCAGCGACGGCCGTTATGCCGTCATCAGCGAGCCCCAGCGCGAATATCTGTGGGTGCTGTCGCGCACGCCCAGCCTGGCGCCGGCCGACGAATCTGCGATACGCTCCAAGCTCACCCAGCAAGGCTTCGACCTCGCACGCTGGCAAACCCACACCCACACACCCGCCGCCGAGGCGCCTCGTTGACGTCGGCTTTCGGAATCCACCTATGCTCGGCATCGGCGACTACGGCGCCTTCTGCGCGGCCATCCTGCTGTTCCTGGCGCTGCCCGGCCCGGGCACCTTTGCCTTGCTCACCTCCACCGGCAAGGGCGGATTCGGCGCCGGTGCCGCCGCCACCTTGGGCGTGATCCTCGGCGACCAGGTGCTGCTCTGGCTGGCGGTGGCCGGCGTGGCCGCGCTGCTGGCGGCACAACCGGTGCTCTTCCAGGCCGTGCAGTATCTCGGCGCAGCCTATCTCGCCTGGATCGGCCTCAAGCTGCTCTTCGCCCAGCCCGGCAGCGCCAGCCCGGTACGCATCGAGCCGCGCCACTACGCCCGCCAGGCCTTCCTGATCACGCTGCTCAATCCCAAGGCCATCGTCTTCTACATGGCCTTCTTCCCGCTCTTCATCGACCCCGCCAGCCACCGCGGCACCGTTACCTTTGCGGCCATGGCGGCCACCATCGCCGTCATCACCGCCGTGTACTGCCTGCTGCTGTGCGCCTTTGCCGACATCTTGAGCGCCAAGGTCAAGGCCAATCGCCGTCTGGCGCGTGGTCTCGAACGTCTGGCCGGCCTTTTTCTCGTCGGCTTCGGCATCCGGCTGGGCACACAGTGAGCAAGATCTACTGCATCGCCAACCAGAAGGGTGGCGTCGGCAAGACCACCACCACCGTCAACCTGGCGGCCGGACTGGCCCAGGTGGGGCACCGCGTGCTGCTGGTGGACCTGGACCCGCAAGGCAACGCCACCATGGGTTCGGGCATCGACAAGCGCGCGCTCGAAGTCAGCGTCTACGACGTGCTGCTGGAGTCGGCCACCGTGGCCGAAGCCCGCCAGCCCAGCCCCAAGGGCGGCTACCACGTGGTCGGTGCCAACCGCGAACTGGCCGGCGCCGAAGTAGAGCTGGTCGAACTCGAGCACCGCGAGAAGCGGCTGCGCAACGCGCTGGCCGCCGTGCGCGAAGACTACGATTTCGTGCTCATCGACTGCCCGCCCAGCTTGAGCATGCTCACGCTCAATGGCCTGTGCGCAGCGCATGGCGTGATCGTGCCCATGCAGTGCGAATATTTCGCGCTCGAAGGCCTGTCGGACCTGGTCAACACCATCAAGCAGGTGCACGCCAATCTCAACAGCGACCTGCAGATCATCGGCCTGCTGCGCGTCATGTTCGACCCCCGCATCACGCTGCAGCAACAGGTGAGCGAACAGCTCAAGGCGCACTTCGGCGACAAGGTCTTCGACACCGTGATCCCGCGCAACGTGCGCCTGGCCGAAGCGCCCAGCTACGGCCAGCCCGGCGTCACCTTCGACCCGGCGTCCAAGGGGGCCATCGCCTTCATGGCCTTCGCGCGCGAAATGGCGCAGCGCCTTGGATGAAGCGCTGCTGTCCCGCGTCGAAGACGCGGGCTTGAACGCCAGCGCACCGCCGCAGCAGCGCTGGATCGACGGCTGGCTGGTGCGCTACTCGCCCGGCAAGGCGCAGCGGGCGCGCTGCATCAACGCCGTGGCGCCGGGCCGGTTGCCCTTGGCGCAGCGGCTGCCGCTTGCGTTGGCCGTCTATGCAGAAGCCGGCCTGCCGGCGCTGGCGCGCATCACACCCTTCACGCAGCCGGTCGGCCTGGACGCCTGGCTGGCCGACCAGGGCTGGACCCGGCACGACGACACCCGCGTCATGGTCTGTCCGGCCATACCGAGAATCACGCCGACACCGTTGCCCGCCAACACGCAGTGGGAACGCCTGGACGCCGCGGCCTACGCCCAGGCTATCGGCCAGCTCCGCGGCACGCCGCCCGAGCAGATCCTGGCGCATGCCCAGCGCCTAGCGGCCTCGCCCGTGCCGTACCAAGGCTACGTCATCCGGCGCAGCAGCGATGGCGTCGTGCTGGCCTGCGGCCAGTTGGCGCGCGAAGGTGATTGGGTGGGCCTGTACGACATCCACACCCAGACCGGCGCCCGACGGCAGGGCCTGGCGATCGCTATATGTGAGCGCTTGCTTGCATTGTCGGTTCAAGTAGGAGCGACGAGCGCCTACTTGCAGGTGGAAGCTGGCAACGACCCTGCGAGGCGCCTCTACCACCGCCTGGGCTTTGACGACGCCTACGCGTACCACTACCGCCGGCGGACCTGAAGCCTCCGGGCTCTCGGCCGCTGGCCTGTTTCGTCGGCGAAATTCCTCTTAAGCTCCGCTTCATCTTGGCCAGCCAAAATCGCGCTGCCGCGCATGCGCGCGACGCCATCGGAGCGAGCCCACCATGACGAGATTCCCCCTTCCGAGCCTGCCCATGGGCCCGGCGCGAACCCCGGACACGCGGCGCCCGCAACGCCCGCTGCCCGCTCTGGCCGT
>JAABPT010000125.1 GCA_011391855.1 Burkholderiales bacterium | reverse complement strand
CTGAAGCCCCCCGGGCGCGCGGCGCCTGCACCGCACGTTGCCCGCGCTCGCCGTGCTCGCGCTCCTGGCCGCCGGCCCGGCTTCCGCCAGCAACGACGTTTTCGGCAGCCTGGCCAATTTCGACGTCGTCAACACCACCGGCAAGAAAGCGTATGGCTTCGAGATCGAGATCGAGGACAGCCGCTACGACCACGCCGGCACCATTTCCAGCGTCTTCGGCCTGGACCGCGTGTTCTGGATGTCGCCCGACCCGGGATATGTGGTGCGCTTCGGCAAGCCGACGATCGAATACATCCCGAACTTCGGCGCCCGCATCACCTACGGTGGCTTCGGCGGTGCGGAATTCACCCCCTCGGCGCCATACACCACCAACGGCGAAAGCTGCTGGCCGGGCGCAAACGCCAGTTGGAAGAGCTATTCCTGCGACCACTTCGGCGTCAGCACCTACGGCTCGCCGGCGAAGACCAGCTACCGCTGGCTGCTGGAGGACGGCAGCACGCAGGTGGTGGGCGTGCCGGCCATTCAGATCGACTTCGTATCCCCGGCTCCGGGACTGCCGGAGGCCCCCGTGATGCGGCTGCCGGCGCAGGACCTGCAACTCGACGCCGACCCGGTCGTGAACAACCAGAACAATGCCTTCTGGGTGAAGATCATCAAGACCGAACTCGAAGAGAACGTGGACCTGAACGACCTGCTCGGCGGCGACCACCCGGGCGCGCTTCCGGAGATCGTGGCGCTGGACGCCAAGACCGAGATCGAATGGCAGCCGCTGCAGATCGGGATGGTCGATGAAGTCTCCAAATCGGTGGACTCGCCCAAGCCCTCGGTGGTCTACAAATTCCAGTTCTTTAACTACCTGGGTCGCTACGACGATGATGGCTATGTCGACCCGATCTCGGGCGACAAGCTAGAACTGCCGGAGGACCAGCGCCCGTTCGTCGACGCCGCCGGCGTGGCCTACGTGACGATCGACGGCGTGCGCCACGACCTCGACTTCGTCGGCCAGCAGATTGCGGGCTTCAATGCCCAGGAGGTGGCGGCGGTGCCTGAGCCGGCGACCTGGTTGCTCATGCTTGGCGGTGTGGCCGGCATCGCGGTGCGGCGGCGGCGCAGGACCTGAAGGGGCACGAAGACAGCAGCCCAGCGCCCGCGTCGCACGGCGCAGTGCGGGCACAAGGGCAGTGCGCAAACCAACCCGGATCGGATGGCCGCCCTGCTGTAAATTGCGCGGCGAATGACGCCGTCGCCCCTACGCACCGCCCCGATCGCTCGCATCCTGGTGCTCGCTGCCGGTTGCAAGCTGCATCTTGCGGCAGCCGCAGCCACCGGCCAACCACCAAGCCCGGTCCTGCCCAACGGCACCGGCGAAACCGCCCAGGTGCTGGTGATCACCGGCAGCGACCCCTACCTGCCGGCCTTCATGGCCATCGACGCCGCCGCTCGCGCCACCCTCGCGCGGCGTCATCACAGGCCTGCGGTCTGGTTGTACGAATCGATCGACAGCGTGCGGCTCGGCGGCACCACCGGGCCGGCATTTGCCGAACTCCTGGCGCGCAAATACGAAGGTGTGCGCATCGACGCCGTTGCTGTACACCGAGCCCACCGTCGAGTTTTCTACCTGCGCCACCGAAACCGCCTGTGGCCCCGGGCGGGAACGGTCTACGGCTACGTCGCGCCGGCATTCGCCAGCCGGCTGCCGCCACACCAGGCGATCGGCAGCAGCATCAAGACAAAGTACGAAGTGCAAGGCAAGGGCACTGCGGCCAAGCCGGTGCTGGTGCGTCTGCCCGAGCTGAACTTCATCAACGACAAGAGCGGCAAGCCGGTGGGCATCCAGCAGCACATCGGGCGCCGGTCGACCGCGACCTTCGGCAACCCCGATGGCGACTTCGAGATGTTGGCCTGGACCACTGGCGCGCCTGGCGCGCGCGGCTGGACGGTGGTGAACATGAGGCGCGACTGGAAGCAGGTCACCCCGAGCCGTTAGTCTTGGGGGCATGACACGCCGCCGAGACTGAACTTGCCCCGCCGACCCAGCCCCCGGACGAAGACACCGACCACGCCCGCCACGCCCGCCGCCGCCGCAGCGCCGCGGCGGGTCGCGCCATGGCTTGCACTGGCTGCGATGGCGCTGCTGCTGGTGGCCGGCCTGTACTTCGCGCTGCAGCAGCCCGGATCGGAAGCCCCCATGCCCAGCGCAACCATTGCGGCGGCGGCGGCGCCCGAAGCCGGTCCCGCGCCGGCAACCGCAGCGGTAACCGCAACCGCAACCGCAACCGCGCCCACCTACGTGGGTGGCGCCGCCTGCGCTTCTTGCCACGCCAAGGAGACCGAAGCCTGGCAGGGTTCGCACCACGACCGCGCCATGGCGGTGGCCAGCGAATCCAACGTGCTCGCCCGCTTCGACGGCACCACCTTCCGCCACCAGGGCGTGACCTCCACCTTCTTCAGGCGTGGCGCGAAGTTCTTCGTCAACACCGACGGCCCCGACGGCAAGCTGGCCGACTTCGAGGTCACGCACACCTTCGGCGTGACGCCGCTGCAGCAATACCTGATTCCCTTTCCCGGCGGGCGACTGCAGGCGCTGGGCGTCGCCTGGGACAGCCGGCCCGCGGCGCAGGGTGGCCAGCGCTGGTTCCACCTCTACCCCGACCGCAAGCTCAAGGCCGGCGACCCGCTGCACTGGACCGGCATCGACCAGGTCTGGAACTACCAGTGCGCCGACTGCCATTCCACCAACCTGCGCAAGAACTACGACCAGGCCACCCACACCTACGCCACCACCTGGACCGACATCAACGTGAACTGCGAGGCCTGCCACGGGCCGGGGTCCAACCACCTGGCGTGGGCGAAGAAAGAGGGCGACTGGGCCCGCTTCGGCGGCGCCGGCAAGGGGCTGCCGGTGGCGCTGGACGAACGCCGCGGCGCCGGCTGGGTGATCGACGCCGCCTCGGGCAACGCCGCGCGCACGCGGCCGCGCGAGACCTCACGCGAGATCGAGGTCTGCGCCCGCTGCCACGCCCGCCGCGGCCAGTTCACCGACCAATGGCATGCCGGCCATCCTTTGGCCGACGGCTTCCGCACCCAGCTCATCGAGCCCGGACTGTTCTTCGACGACGGGCAGCAGCGCGACGAGGTCTTCAACCACGGCGCCTTCCTGGGCAGCCGGATGCACGCCAAGGGCGTGACCTGCTCCGACTGCCACGAGCCGCACACGCAGAAGCTGCGCGCGCTGGGCCATGCGGTATGCAGCCAGTGCCACCTGCCCACCAAGTACGAAGCGGCCGAGCACCACCACCACGAGCCCGGCACGAAGGGCGCCGAATGTGCCAGCTGCCACATGCCGACCACCACCTACATGGTGGTCGACCCGCGGCACGATCATGGCTTTCGCGTTCCGCGCCCCGACCGCACGGTCAGCCTGGGGCTGCCCAATGCCTGCAACCAGTGCCACACCGACCGACCGCCCCAGTGGGCGGCCGACGCGGTGAAATCCTGGTTCCCGCAGCCCTTGCCCGGCTTCCAGACTTTCGCCGAGGCCTTCACGTCGGCCGACCGCAGCGCGGCGGGCGCCACGCCCCCGCTGGTGGCCGTGGCGCAGGACCGCGGGCTTTCGGGCTTCGTGCGGGCCAGCGCGGTGCGTCGCCTGGGCCAGCGCCTGGACCCGGCCACGCTGCCGGCGCTGCGTGGCGCGCTGGCCGACCCCGACGCCCTGGTGCGCGCCGCCGCCGCTGCGGCACTGGCCGGCGTCGACCCCGGAACGCGCGGGCAATGGCTGCCGCCGCTGCTGGGCGACCCGGTGCGCCAGGTGCGCATGGAGGCGGCGCGCGCGCTGGCCGGCGAACCCGAAGCACGCCTGTCGCCGCCGCAACGCGACGCTTTTGCGGTCGCCATTCAGGAATACGTGGCGGCCGAGCGCTTCAACGCCGACCGGCCGGAGGGCCGCGCCAACCTCGGCAACCTGCACGCCACGCAAGGCCGTTTCGACGAAGCCGTGGCCGCCTACCGCAGCGCGCTGGCGCTCGACCCCAGCTTCGAGCCGGCTGCCCTGAACCTGGCCGATGTCTACCGCGGCGGCGGCATGGAAGCCGAAGCCGAACGCACGCTGCGCGAGGCGCTGGCGCGCGCCCCGCGCTCGGCACCCGCGCTGCACGCGCTGGGCCTGTCGCTGGCGCGCCAGCGGCGCAATGCCGAGTCGCTGCAGGCGCTGGCTGCGGCGGCGCGGCTGGCGCCCGGGAATGCCCGCTTCGCTTATGTGCATGCGGTGGCGCTGAACGACGCCGGCCAGCGCGAAGCGGCGCTGCGCACCCTGGAGGTGGCCCTGAAACCCCACCCCGGCGACCGCGACCTGCTGCTGGCCCTGGCCCTGTTCGAACGCGACGCCGGCCGGCACGAGCGGGCGCTGGTCCATGCCCGCCGGCTGGCGGCGCTGGAGCCCGGCGATCAGGAGGCGCGGCAGTTGGTGCGTGAACTGGAAACGGCCGGCCGCTGACCAGCCGCTAACCAGCCACATCAGCGCGAACTCAGGCGCTGGCGCCCGCCAGCAGCGCCTGCAGTCCTGGATAGTTCTCGCGAGTGAGCGCAAACTTTTGCGTCGCTCTGCCCCATGGTGCGCCCGTCGCCAGGGCCTGCTTGAACGCCGCAGCGTCCACCACCCAAGTGCCGCCCAGCAACGTAACGCCGCGGGCGAACAGGCCGTCGGGCAGGCAGCCCGCACCCGGCCCCACCAGCGCGATGTGTCGCGCCGATCGGCATGCGGCCAGCACGCCTTCCAGCGTGTGGTTCAGCAGCACCGTGCTCGTGGCCAGCACCTGCGTGCAACCCGCCAGCTCGGCCGGGTCGAGCGTGATGGCAAAACCTTCGCGCGGGCCGGCCAGGTCGGCGCGCAGCTCCAGCACCGTTAAGCGCGCGCCGCGGGCAGTGACCTGCTTCACCAGCGGCGGAAAGAAACCGACCATGCCGATGTGCTCGCCAGGGCGCGGATCCATCCCGCCGATCGAGTCGGTGGCCGCGGGCGGCACGAAACCGGCGCGGTCGAACAACTCGCGGGTGAGGGCGTTCACCGCGGCAAAACCGAGCGCGGCGCGTGCCGCTCCGTCCGCCGCCTGGCCGGCGCCCTCGGCAGCCTCTTCCGCACGACTCGCGACCCTGCTGTCAACCCACCACTGCGCGACGTCCAGCGCGTTGGCATCGCGCACCAGGGCAGCGGCTTCACCGATCGTGGCCAGCGTGTCGTCCAGCAGCACGTAGCTCAGCCCCAGAGCACCGGTATCCAGTTCCAGCGCGCCGAATTCGCCGTCTCGGCTGCCGGTCCACGGCACCGGCGGCAGGTGCAGCGCCTGCACGCGCGGCACGGGGCGGCCTGCAAAGGCCTGGCTCAACGCGGCAAGCAACTCTTCGGCATACGACATCCGGCGACTCTAGCCGGCAGCCGCCAGCCCGCACGGCCATGCGTGTGCTGTTCCCCATTCTGGTGGTGGCAGCTGTCAGCGAATTCGGTGAATTGGCGCCGCGCCTTGGCCACGGTGACCGGGAAGGGCTGCTGCCCGCGGCAGCGCATTTCAAGTGCCTCGGTGACCTTCTCGGTCTGACGGGGAGCGTAGCTCCACCCGCCTGGTGCGACCGGCAGGAATCGAACCTGCGACGTGGCCTTCGGAGGGCCGCATGATATCCACTTCACCACGGTCGCGTGGCAGCGAGCATTCTAGCGCCGCCCCCTCCACCGCCTGCGCCGGCCGCGCCAGGGGCGCGGAAGCCGCGGTGGCGGCACTTATAATCATGGGTTTTTGTCGGCGCCGATCCTAGCGCCCCAGACCCGAGGATCCCATGAGCGACCCGCACTCCAACGCGCCCCACGACGATGGTCCGCACGAAGGCCCGATCAAGACGCCCAAGCAGCTGATCGCCGCGGTGGTGGCTTCGTTCGTGGTGCCCATCGTCGCCATCATCCTGCTCGTGAACTACGTCGACTTCGGCGCCAAGCCGTCGGCCGGCAGCGACGGCCTGGGGCCCGAGGCGGTGGCGCTGCGGCTGCAGCCCATCGGTTCGGTGGAGATCCGCGACGCCAGCGCGCCGCGCGTGCTGCGCACCGCCGAACAGGTCTACACCGGCCAGTGCGCCGCCTGCCACGCCGTGGGGGCCGCCGGCGCGCCGAAGTTGGGCGACGCAGCGGCCTGGGCACCACGCATCGCCACCGGATACGAGGCGCTGCTGACTTCGGCGCTCAAGGGCAAGGGCGCCATGGCCGCGCAGGGCGGCGGTGAATATTCCGACTACGAGATCGGCCGCGCCGTGGTCTATATGACCAACCAGGCCGGCGGCAAGCTCGCCGAGCCGGCGGCCCCGGCCGCTTCCGCCGCCAGCGCGCCGAACTGAGCTTCAACCCGCCCCATTCGAAGCCGCCCCCGGGGCGGCTTTTTCGCGGGGCCGCAGCACATAGCCGAAGCGGGCGGGCATGTCGGCGAAGGGCAATTCGGCCGGCACCCAAGCGCCGCTGTCCACTGCCTGCGCGGCAATGCCCATGTCCACCGAGTGCACCAGGCCGAAGCCCAGGTCGGTGTCCAGGTACAGCCGGCCCCGTTCGTCCAGCCAGGCACTGCGCAACCGCGCCGGCTGCCCGGTGTGGGCCGTCACCGGCCAGCCGGGTGCGGCGTCCACGCGCCATACGAAGGGTGCAGCCTCCAGTTCCACGTACACGCGCTGCGGCCCGTTCTGAAAGAACCACGCGCCTTGCCCGTCGTGCGCATAGTTGCGCTGGATGAAGGCCAGCAGCTTGTCGTGCACGATGCGGCTGCCCTTGACCTGCGGAAAGGGGCCGGCGGCCCGGGCCGGGTCGTCGCGCAGATACCAGTCGCCGCGCGCGTCCAGCGCCAGCCAGCCGTGGCAGTGCGGCACGTGCGGCCACTTGGCCAGCGCGGCCTTGACGATGTCGTCCATAGCCTGGAGCCTACCGCCCATCAGGCCTGTTCCGCCAGCCAGTTGGCCACCGCCTGCGGCATGGCCAGCACATGGCCGGGGAAGCCGCCGCGCGGAAAGCCCACGTGCCCGCCGTGCGCCGGCCGCCACAGCGTGACGAAGCGGCCCAGTTGCGCTGGCCCGGGCGGCAGCGAAGCCGCCGGCACGAAGGGGTCGTTGGCGGTATTGAGCACGAGCGCCGGAATGCGCAGCCGCGCCAAGTGCGGCTTGGCCGACGCGCGCTGCCAGTAGTCGGCCGTGTCGCGAAAGCCATGCAGCGGTGCGGTGAAGACGTCGTCGAATTCGTACAGCGTGCGCGCCGCGGCCAGCCGCTCGCGGTCGAACAGCCCCGGGTGCTGCTGCCACTTGGCCAGCGCCTTGGGTTTCATCGTGGCCAGGAACATGCGCGTATAGACCAGCCGGTTGAAGCCGCGGTCGATGGCCGCCCCGGAAGCGGCCAGGTCGATGGGCGAACACACCGCGGCCACCGCGGCGGCGGTCTGGCCGGCGCTTTCGCCGGCCTCCTGCGCCCAGCGCAGCAGCGCATTGCCGCCCAGCGAGATGCCCACCACCAGCAGCGGCGCGCCATGCAGGGCGCGCAGGCGCTGCAGCATCCAGCCGATTTCCTCGAAGTCGCCCGAGTGGTAGGCGCGCGGCGCGCGGTTGAGTTCGCCCGAACAGCCACGGAAATGCGGCACCGAATAGGCCCAGCCGCGGCTGCGCGCCACGCTGGCGAAGGCTTGCGCATACTGGCTTTCGCTGCTGCCTTCCAGGCCGTGGAACAGCACCAGGTGCTGCGGCGGTGCGCCACCAGCAACCGGTTGCTGCGGCGCCGCGGCCGGCTGCGGCGCCAGGTGGTCGACGTCGATGAAGTCGCCGTCGGGCGTGGCCCAGCGCTCGCGTTCGAAACGCGGCGGCGGGCCGAGATGGCGGCGCGAGGCACGCGCGGCCCAGATCGTCTGCAGGTTGCCGCCGGGCAGCCAGCGCGGCGCGCGGTAACCGTGCATCGGTGCGTGCATCGGTGCCTGCGTCAGTGCAGCGTGGAAGGCGCCTCGCCGCCGATCACCGGTGGTTCGTGCCCCAGCGCCGGACTGGCGTGGTGCGAAGCCAGGCGCCAGCCCCGTGCCGTCTTCAGGTACAGGTTGGTGGCGGTCACCCAGGCCGTCTGCGGGCCTTGATCGCCACCCACTTCGATGCGCTCCACCAGGTGGTGCAGCGCACTGCCCAGGGCGGCCAGCCGGTGCACCTGCTCGGGCCGCACCGGGATGCCGCTGTTGGCGAAGATGGCCTCGAAGCTGGCGCGGATGGCCGAGCTGCCCACGATGCGCGTTCCGCCGGGGTGCACGCAGACGATCTCGTCGTCGTCGGCCCACAGCGCCATCAGGCGATCGATGTCACCGCGCCGCAGCGCTTCGTAGAACTCGGCTTCCACTTCGTCGGCACTGCCGATCAGGTTGGCGGCGGGTGGGCTGGCCATGGGCGGCGCTTCAGCGGAAGACCACGCACTTGTGGCCGTTGATCAGCACGCGGTGCTCCACGTGCCAGCGCACGGCGCGCGCCAGCACCATGCTTTCGATGTCGCGGCCCACGGCGGTGAAGTCGTCGGCCGACATCGTGTGATCCACGCGCTGCACGTCCTGTTCGATGATGGGGCCTTCGTCCAGGTCGGCGGTGACGTAGTGCGCCGTGGCGCCGATGAGCTTCACCCCGCGCGCGTGGGCCTGGAAATACGGCCGCGCGCCCTTGAAGCTGGGCAGGAAGCTGTGGTGGATATTGATGGCGCGGCCGGCCAGCGCAGCGCAGAAATCCGCGCTCAGGATCTGCATGTAGCGCGCCAGTACGACGAGATCCACGCGCTCGGCGGCCACGATCTCCTGCACCTGCCGTTCCTGTGCCGCCTTGGCAGTGGCCCGGGCCGCCGCGTCGCCGCCGGCCGGCAGCGGCAGGTGGTGGAAGGCGATGCCGTGGTTGGCGGCGAGCTCTTCGAACGTGCGGTGGTTGGAGACGATGGCCGGGATGTCCACCGCGAGCGAGCCGCTCTTCCAGCGGTACAGCAAGTCGTTCAGGCAGTGCCCGTGCTGGCTGACCATGAGCAGCAGCCGCGGCCGCGCGGCCAGGGCGTGGAAGTGGGCCTGCATGCCGAACTGCTGCCGCGTGTGCTCGAACAAGGCCTGCAGCGTGCCTGGCGTGGCCAGTTGCGGCGGCGCCTGGAAGTGCACACGCATGAAAAACAGGCCCGTGGCGTCTTCGCCTTCCAGGTCGCCGAACTGCTGCGAGTCGACGATATTGCAACCGGCCTGGTAGAGCAGGCCCGACACCGCGTGCACGATGCCCTTGGTGTCGCGGCAAGCCATCGTGAGGACGAACTGGTGGTCGAGCGACATCGCGGCGATTGTAGGCAAGCCGTCGTCGCCACACCCCCGGCATACCGGTCGCGGCCGGCCGTGTCAGGGCGAGCGACTCAGCCGAGCAGGCGCTTGAGCTCGCCTTCGCGGATCAGCCGCTCCAGGTCTTCCGCGCCGCCCACCATCGTGCCCTTGACGAAGACCATCGGCATCGTGGGCCAGCCGGTCCACATCTTCAGCGCATTGCGTCGCCGCCACTCGCTCAGGTAACTGCCGTATTCAAGGTACTTGAAGGCCACGCCGGCCGCATCGAGAGCCTTGCGCGCCTTGCGGCAGAAGGGGTTCTGGCGCATGCCCACCACCACCACGGCATGCTGCCCCACCGCGTCCTGCACCTCGCACAGCGTGTCGTGGTGGTGGCTGGCAATGCGTGCGCGCACCGCGGGATGGATGTGCGATTCGTCGAGGATGGGTCGGCTCATGTCGGGGTGGATTCCAAGGGTTGAGTCCGCGGTGTGCGCGTGGTCGACTGCGACGGCCGGCCGTGACGGGCCATCACTTGCGCGGTGGCGGCAGGCGGGACATATGGTCGGCCACGGCTTGCAAATCAGCTGCACTGTAGCCCTTCACCAGCGCCGCCATGGCCGGGTTCGAATTGCCGCGCCCGCCGTCGCGTATCAGCCCCAGTTCGCGCAGCAGGTATGGGTAATGCTGCGCTGCCACCATGGGGAAGTAGCCCTCGGCGCGGCCTTCACCCTGCGCACCGTGGCAGGCCGCGCAGTCGCGCGCGAACAGCGTCTGGCCGCGCGCCGGATCGTCCCCCGGCCCCTGCCCCAGGCGGCCCGCGATGGGCAGCGACTGCAGGTAGCTGGCGATGTCGGCCAGCGTTTGAGCGTCCAGGTCCACCTCCTCCACGTGCGGCTTCATGGCGGGATTGACACGCTGGCCGCCGCGGATGTCGAGCACCTGCTTGACGATCACCGCCGCGTGCTGCCCGGACAGCCTTGGGATGGCGCCGGTCGCCCGGCCCGAGGCGTCCTTGCGGTGGCAGCCCGCACAGTCGTCGAAGGCCGCCTGGCCTCGCATCTTGTCGGCCGCCAGCGCAAGCACGGCCTGCACCGAGGTCCGCGGCGCCGGATCCGCCGTCTGCGCCAGCGCGGGCAGCAGGGAGAGCGCCGTGAAGGCGCCGAAGAGGCCGGATCGGAGGACGGTGGCGGACATGGTCATTGCCTTGCTGCAGAAGCGTCGCATTGCGCGCAACCCGCACCATGCCACGTCGGCAGTCCGCGCGGCGCGGTGCGTTGCATCCTCGGCTCGGTCCTCGCGTCGGGCTTGATCGCCGTCAAGGGCGGCGCGAACTCCGGTTGTCCGAAACCGGCGCACCGTGCACCATCTTGAACCAGACCGTGCACGTGGTCGGCATGTGCTTGGGCTCGTCTGTGTTGAAGGAGGCATTCATGGATCGGTCGAACGGAAGAACCTGGGTTTCGGCATGGCTCACCGCGCTGGCCTTGTTCGGCCTGTTGCTGGGCGCCGGCATGGCCCAGGCACAGGACAAGGCCGCGGTTCGGCCGGTGGCCACCCTGAAGGCCCAGGCGCCCAAGGGTAAGGCCTACGACGCCAACGCCTGTTATGAGTGCCACGAGGCGATCAAGGACTTCCACCAGACCAGCAGCCACAAGGCGGTGGGCTGCGACAGCTGCCACGGCGGCCTGGACACGCACAAGCCCAAGGGCAAGGGCCGCCCCACCACCAACATGGACCCGGCGAACTGCGGCACCTGCCACACGAACCAGTTCAAGACCATGTACACGATGAATACCGAGAAGACGGCGCACAAGGAGAAGTCCGTCGCCACCTTCACGACGATGGACAAGATCCTGATGCCGCACGGCTTCACGCGCGAGCACAACGAACCGCGCTCGCATGCCTTTGCGCTGTACGACCAGGTGGTCGTGGACCGCGCCTTCGGCGGCCGCTTCCAGAACAAGGAAGGCAAGGCCGGCCTGGCGCGCATGGGCGGCAACTTCGGCATCTGGGACGTTCTGGTGGACGAATTCCCGGGCGAGCCGCACAAGGCCTTCAAGCCCGGCACGGCCGCCGCCGCCAACCCGGTGTGCATGTCCTGCAAATCGTCCGACCACATCCTGGACTGGGCCTATATGGGTGACCCGCACCCGGAGGCCAAGTGGAGCCGGCTGTCGAAGGTGAACGAATTCGTCAAGGACACCAACCACTCGCTGAACTGCAATTTCTGCCATGACCCGCACAGCGCCAAGCCGCGCGTCATCCGCGACGGCCTGATCCAGGCGCTGACGCGCCCGCAGGCCGACACGCTGTGGCACAAGGACGCCAAGGGCGCCAAGATCGACGTCAAGGAACTGGGCGAGCGTGGCTTCACGCGCAAGATCGCCTTGCTCAGCCGTTACGACAGCAAGCTGCAATGCGCCCAGTGCCACGTGGAATACAACTGCAACCCGGGCACCGACCCGACCACCGGCGCACCGGTGACCATGGCCGACGAGCGCACCAACCACTTCCCGCTGAAGGCCGTAAACGACATCGGCCAGCACTACAAGGACCTGAAGTTCGGCGACTTCAAGCACGCCGTCACCGGCGCCATGTTGTGGAAGGGTCAGCACCCCGACGCCGAGATCTTCTACAACAGCACGCACCAGAAGCAAGGTGTGGAGTGCCACGACTGCCACATGCCCAAGGTGAAGGACGCCAAGACCGGCAAGGTCTACACCTCGCACTGGCAGACTTCGCCCAAGCACTACGTGAAAGAGACTTGCCTGACCTGCCACGAAGACTGGACCGAGAAGCAGGCCGTCTACAGCATCGACTCGCTGAAGAACAAGTGGGTGGGCAAGATGCGCAAGTCGGAGTTCTGGCTGACGCGTCTGATCGACAAGTTCGAGGCCGCGCAGAATATGGGCGTCGACGCCGCCGTGCTGGCCGAGGCGCGCGCCATGCACTCCGAAGCGCATGTGCACTACGAGTGGTGGTCGGCCGCCAACGGCGCGCACTTCCACAATCCGCAGCAGTTCGAGGCCTCCATCAACAAGGGCATGGGCATCTCCCAGGCCGCCATCAAGCTGCTGGATGAGGCCATGGCCAAGAAGCGGCCGGCGACACAGACCTCGATGGCCGCGCCGGCCCCTGGCAGCGTGCCCGCCGCAGCACCTGCAGCCACACCGAAGTAAGGCGCCGATGCCCTGGCCGGCCGTATTGCAGCGGCATTGGCGGCTGGGCGCCGCGCTGCTCGTCGCCGGTGCCGCGGGCTGGGCCGCAGCCGACCTGTGGACCGGCCGCGATGCGACCCAGCCACCGCCCGACATGGCGCGGCTGGCCGCCCGACTGCAGGCGGCCGGCGTGCCGGATGCCGCGCCAGGCGTCAATGCAGCCGATGCCCCCGTTGCCGCAGGCGCCAGCAACTACAGCGAACTCGAACGGCACCTGAAACGCCAGCCACGGGACGGTCGCGCGCTGGTCTTCAAGGCCCGTCTGGACGCCGAGGCCGGGCGTTTCGAGCAGGCCGCCCAGGGCTATGCCGAAGCCCTGCGCGTGTCGTCTCGCGTCGCACGCGACCCCGGGGTGTGGGTGGAATATGCCGAAGCACGCGCGCTGGCCCAGGGCGGCAGCCTGGTCGGCGAGCCCGAGCAATGGCTGCAGCGGGCGCTGGACCTGGACGGCCGGCATGTGCAAGCGCTGGACCTCGCGGGCAGCGCGGCCTGGGAGCGCCGGCACTACGCCCGGGCCGCAGCGCTGTGGCAGCGTCTGCTGGCGCTCACCCCGCCGGGCAGCGAGCGCCACGCCGCGTTGGTGAAGGCCATCGGCCGCGCGGAAATGCTGGCCAAGGTGTCGTTGCAGCCCGGCCCCTGATGAAGCGGGGTTGGATCAGCCCACCGCGGCGTCCAGGAAGGCCGCGGCCAGCAGTTCCCGCGTATAGGGCTGGCGCGGCGCGGCAAACAGCGCTTCGGCCTCGCCTTCCTCGACCACGTCGCCGTTCTTCATGACCATCACGCGGTGCGACATGGCGCGCACCAGCGCCAGGTCGTGGCTGATGAAGATATAGCTCATGCCGTAGCGCCGCTGCAGGTCTGAAAGCAACTTCAGCACCTGCTGCTGCACCGACACGTCCAGCGCCGAAGTGGGCTCGTCCAGCACCAGCACCTCGGGCCGCAGCACCACGGCGCGCGCGATGGCGATGCGCTGGCGCTGGCCGCCGCTGAATTCGTGCGGGTAGCGCTGCAGCACGCCGGCCACGCCATGGCGTTCCGACAGGCCCACTTCTTCGAGCATCTCCAACACCAGCTGGCTGCGCTCGGCCGCGCTCAGTTCGCTGCGATGCAGGGCCAGGCCCTCGCCGACGATCTGGCCGATGGTCATGCGTGGGCTGAGTGACGCAAACGGGTCCTGGAACACCACCTGCATGCGCCGGCGCATGCCGCGCAGGTGCGCGCGGTCGGCGTTGTCGATGCGTTCGCCGTCCAGATGGATGGCACCCGACGAGATGGGCTGCAGCGCCAGCAGCGCCATGCCCAGCGTCGTCTTGCCCGAGCCCGATTCGCCGACGATGCCCAGCGTCTCGCCGCGCTTGAGCGACAGCGTAGCGCCCTTCACGGCCTGGAACTGGCGCTTGCCGAACCAGCCTTCGCTGAAGCTGAAGCTCACGCCCACGTTCTCGCCCTGCACCAGCAGCGGTGCGTCGGCCGGCACCGGCTGCACCACGCGCTGCGGCCGGCTGGCGAGCAGCTTCTTCGTATAGCTGTGCTGCGGCGCGCCGAAGACGGTGGCCGTGGCGCCGACTTCCACCAGCCGCCCGCGCTCCATCACGCCCACGTGGTGCGTGAAGCGGCGCACCAGGTTCAGGTCGTGGGTGATGAAGAGCAGCGCCATGCCCATCTCGGCCTGCAGTTCATCCAGCAGCGCCAGGATCTGCGCCTGGATGGTGACGTCCAGCGCCGTAGTGGGCTCGTCGCAGATCAGCAGCTTCGGCCGGCAAGCCAGCGCCATGGCAATCATGGCGCGCTGTCGCTGGCCGCCGCTGAACTGATGCGGATAGACGTCGATGCGCTTTTCGGGTTCCGGGATGCCGGTGCGCGCCAGCAGTTCGATGGCACGTGCGCGCGCCGCATTCGGCCGCATCGCCTCGTGCAGTTCCAGCACCTCGCCGATCTGGTTACCCACCGTATAGAGCGGGTTCAGCGCCGTCATCGGTTCCTGGAAGATCATGCCGATGCGTCCGCCGCGGATGCCGCGCATCTGGCGTTCGCTCTTGGCGCACAGGTCCTCGCCTTCGAAGCGGATGACCCCGGTGGTGGTGGCCGCGTCCACCAGACGCAGCACCGACAGCGCGGTGATCGACTTGCCCGACCCGGATTCGCCCACGAGCGCGAACTTCTCGCCGGCAGCGATCGAGAACGAGACATCGTCGACCACCGTGCTGTTGCCGAAGCGCACGCTCAGGCGGTCGATGGCGAGCAGCGCTTCGCTCATGCCAGGTGCTCCGCTGCGCTTGGTGCGGTCCGCGATATCTGCAGTGCCCGCGCTGGCACGAGGTTCGCCCGCGGCCTGTTGCGGACCTTGGCTTTCGGCATCCTCGTGCGGGCTGTGGTGGCGGCAAAGGGGCGTCCGGGTGGGGCGCAGCGTGCGACTGAGGCGGTCGTCGCTGCGCTCCGACTGCCCTGCGCTGCTCGGGTCCATGGCCCGGCGCATAACTCGCTGCGCTCACTTCGTTCGCTACGCTCAAACAGGATGCGCCAAGTCAGTCTACGAAGCGCGCTGCGCGCGCGGGCCATGAACCCTGCGCTGCTCGGCGCCTCACACGCACGCCGCGCCCCGCCCGGACACCCCTTTGCGGCAGGCAGTGGTTGCTCTCGGCGACCGCCACCTCTGTTGGCTGAGCGGCAGGCGGTGCCCGGCGGGGGCGCTGTGTGTGGCGCCGAGCAGCGCAGCCTTGAGGGGGGCGAGCGCAGCGAGCTTCGTGGACTGACTTGCCGCATCCTGTTTGAGCGCAGTGAGCGCAGCGAACGAAGCGAGTTATGCGGCACCCCCTCAAGGCGAGCAGCGCAGGGCAGTCTGAGCGCAGCGAAGACCGCCACAGTCAGCGCCCCCGCCGGGTACCGCCTGCCGCGACCTGCGCGAAACGTCGAGCGCAGAAAGCGCACACTGGGCAACGTCGGCAACCGGCCGCGAGCTGAATCGCTGCCCGCGCGAACGATTCATGTGTCACGGGTCGTTCAAAGCCCGGCGGAACACTCGACATGAGGTACGCCTTTCCCGCCTTCGCGGCGGTGATGCTGCTGCTGCCGGCGCTGCCGGTGCCCGACTTCTGGATCACGCAGAGCATCTATATCGGCCTGTATGCCATCGTGGCGCTCGGCTTGGTGCTGCTCACCGGCGTGGCCGGGCTCACGTCCTTCGGCCAGGCGGCTTTCGTCGGCATCGGCGCCTATACGGCCGCCTACTTGGCCACGACCAGCGGCGTTTCGCCCTGGCTCACGCTGCTGCTGGGCGTGGCGCTGGCGGTGGCCGGCGCGCTGGTGCTGGGCGTGATCACGCTGCGCATGTCGGGTCACTACCTGCCGCTGGCCACCATCGCCTGGGGCCTGGCGCTGAACTACACCATGGCCAATATGGAGTGGCTGGGCAAATACGACGGCATCCTGGGTATCCCTTCGATGACGCTGTTCGGGGTGGACCTGGGCACCGGCCGCGGCCTGCACCCGCTGGTGTGGGCAGTCGCGCTGCTGGCCGCGCTGGCAGCGCTGCGGCTGCTCGACTCGCGCCCCGGCCGCGCCATCCGCGCGCTGAAGAACGGCTCGATGATGGCCGAGGCCATGGGCATCTCGACCTTTCGCTACAAGCTCACGGTCTTCGTCATGGCGGCCATGCTCGCCGCCGTCTCGGGCTGGCTGTTCGCTCATTTCCAGCGCAGCGTGAGCCCGTCGCCCTTT
>JAABPT010000124.1 GCA_011391855.1 Burkholderiales bacterium | reverse complement strand
GACGATGGCCTGGTCCTTCATGGCCGCCATGTGCTGGCGCGTGATGACGCTCAGGTTGCCGGTGGCGGAAACGAAGATGTCGGCCTTGTCGGCGGCATATTCCATGGTCACGACCTTGTAGCCTTCCATCGCCGCCTGCAAGGCGTTGATGGGGTCGATCTCGGTCACCCACACCTGCGCCGAAAGCGCGCGCAGCGCCTGCGCCGAGCCCTTCCCCACGTCGCCGTAGCCGGCCACCACCGCCACCTTGCCGGCGATCATGACGTCGGTGGCGCGCTTGATGGCGTCGACCAGGCTCTCGCGGCAGCCGTAGAGGTTGTCGAACTTGCTCTTGGTCACCGAATCGTTGACGTTGATGGCGCGGAACATCAGCGTGCCGGCGGCGCTCATCTCCTTCAGGCGGTGCACACCGGTGGTCGTTTCTTCGGTGACGCCGATGATCTGCGCGCCCTTGCGGCTGTACCAGGTGGCGTCCTGCGCCAGCTTGGCCTTGATGGCGGCATAGAGCACGGTTTCTTCTTCGCTGCCCGGGCGGGCCAGCACCGAGAGGTCCTTCTCGGCGCGCTTGCCCAGGTGCATGAGCAGCGTGGCGTCGCCGCCGTCGTCCAGGATCATGTTCGGGCCTTCGCCTTCAGATCCCTTGGCGCCGAATTCGAAGATGCGGTGCGTGTAGTCCCAGTAGTCGGCCAGCGTCTCGCCCTTGTAGGCGAAGACCGGCGTGCCCTTGACCACCAGCGCGGCAGCGGCGTGGTCCTGCGTGCTGAAGATGTTGCACGAAGCCCAGCGCACGGTGGCACCCAGCGCCTGCAGCGTTTCCACCAGCACGGCGGTCTGGATCGTCATGTGCAGGCTGCCGGTGATGCGTGCGCCCTTCAATGGCTGCTTCGCGGCGAACTCGTCGCGGATGGCCATCAGGCCGGGCATCTCGGTCTCGGCGATGCGGATTTCCTTGCGGCCCCAGTCGGCCAGCGACAGGTCGGCCACGGCGCTGTCGGGAAACTGCGCGGCGGTGGGCGTGGGTTTCAGTGCGGCATTCATCGGTCAGGCTCCAATCGGTTGAGGAACCTGCACGGGCACGCGGGGCGGCTGAAGGACCACTCACCCACGAGGCTTCTCGTGCAGGTGAGCGCGGTTGCAGATGAACTTCCGAGCCTGGCCTCAAGCGGGTGAGGTTGCAACGCTCCTCGGAAGCCCAAAAGTATAGCCAGCCGCCGCAAAACCTGCAGCGGAGGCGGCCTTCAGGCGTCGGACACGGGCGTGAACTCCTCGGCAAAGCCCGCCACCAGAGCCGCGCGGCCCACGATCAGCGTGTCGACCTTGCCAATGGATTGCGGGTCCTTCTTCGCATACGGCAGGCGGTGCAGCAGGTAGCGAATGGCGTTGAGCCGTGCGCGCTTCTTGCAGTTCGACTTGATCACGGTCCAAGGCGAATCTGAAGTGTCGGTGTGCAGGAACATCGCCTCTTTGGCCAGCGTGTAGGCGTCCCACTTGTCCAGCGAAGCCAGGTCCACCGGGCTCAGCTTCCATTGCTTGAGCGGGTGCGCCTTGCGTTCCTTGAAGCGCCGCCGCTGCTCGGCACGGCTCACGGAGAACCAGAACTTGAAGACGTGCACGCCGCTGCGCACCAGGTGACGCTCGAATTCCGGCGCCTGGCGCATGAATTCGTCGTATTCGGCGTCGGTGCAAAAGCCCATGACCTTCTCGACGCCGGAGCGGTTGTACCAGCTGCGGTCGAAGAGCACGATCTCGCCGCGCGTGGGCAGGTGCTCGATATAACGCTGGAAATACCACTGCCCGCGCTCGATCTCGCTCGGTTTTTCCAGCGCCACCACGCGCGCGCCGCGCGGGTTCAGGTTCTCCATGAAGCGCTTGATGGTGCCGCCCTTGCCGGCGGCGTCGCGGCCTTCAAACAGGATCACCACGCGCTGGCCACTTTCCTTGACCCAGGCCTGCAACTTGAGCAGTTCCACCTGCAGGCGGTATTTCTGCTTTTCGTAGGCACGGCGCGACATCAGGTTCTTGTACGGGTAGCCACCCTCGCGCCAATTGGCGGCCAGTTCCAGGTCGGGGTCGACACCCTCGGCGGGCTTGTCTGCCGTGCGGTCGAAAAGGGCGCGTCGCAAGGCCTTCACCTCGTCGGGCGAGGCGCCGTCGATCAGCGCCTGCAGCTCGCCGAGCCAGCCGCTGCCGTTGCCCGCGCCCGTGCCCTTTCCTGCGCCCGGCTGCGCATGGGCGGCCAGGATGTCGGCCAGCGCCTGCTCCTTCACGATCTCGGCGCGCACGGTGGCGCGCGAGACGCGCTCGCGCTCGATCGAGCGCTTTTCCAGCGAAGGCGGCACGTCGCCGGCGTCCACCGGCCGTGGCGCGGCCCGAGCTTTCGCCTGCGGTGCGGGTGCCCGCTTGGCGGCCGGGCGGCGCGGCGCCGCCTGGGCTGTCGCCGAGGGTTCGGAGGTTCGTGCGGCGCTATCCTTGGCCATGGGTGTGCATCTTTGCAAGTGAAGAAACAATGATCGGTAGCTCGGGCCGCCGGCGGCTTGATGTCTGTCAAGCGACCCCCTTTGCCGGTGGCGCCGCATGAGCCCGCCGGGCCGCCCCAAAGGCGAACATCGGAAGGCGCAGCCCGAAGATATATCAGTGAGTGCCGTGCGAGCGCAGCCCCTGTCGGCCCTGCCGTTGACCGCCCTGCGCTGCGTGGCCGGCATCATGACCGATATCGACGATACCCTCACCGCCGCTGGCCGGCTCGACCCACCCGCGCACGAAGCCTTGCTGGCGCTGCGCGCAGCCCGGGTGCCCGTGATCGCCATCACCGGCCGGCCACTCGGCTGGAGCGACCCCTTCGCGCGTGCCTGGCCGGTGGCCGCGATCGTGGCCGAGAACGGCGCCGTGGCGCTGATCCCCGAAGGCGTCGCGCTGCAGGTCGAATATGCCCAGGACGCAGCCACGCGCGCCCGCCACTTCGTGCGCCTGCGCGATGTGGCGCAGCGCGTGCTGCGCGAAGTACCCGGCGCCACCCTTGCGCGCGACAGCGCCGGCCGCGTGACCGACATCGCCGTGGACCACAGCGAATTCACGCACCTGGACACCGCGTCCATCCAGCGCGTGGTGGCGCTGATGCGCGAGGAAGGCATGAACGCCACCGTGAGCTCGATCCACGTCAACGGCTGGTTCGGCAGCCACACCAAGCTCAGCGCCGCGCACTGGATGGTGCGGCGGCTGTACGGCCGCGACCTGGACGGCGAGGTCGACCGCTGGATCTACGTGGGCGATTCGACCAACGACCAGACTCTGTTCGGCGCTTTCCCGCTGAGCGTGGGCGTGGCCAACCTGCGCCGCTTCGCCGCCGAACTGCACACCTGGCCGGCCTACATCACGGCAGGCGAACGCGGCGCAGGTTTCGCCGAGGTGGCGCACGCGCTGCTGTCGGCGCGCGCGGCGGCCTGACACAAGCGCTCAGCGCGGTGGCGGCCCCAGCGTGACGCGCAGGCCCAGCCGCCACCAGATCGCGGCCAAGGCGGCGAAGCCGAGCACGAAGACGAGCGCGCCCCACCACTCGGTGACGTTTTCGATGCGTGCCTTCACCGCGGCGTCGAACAGCGCCGCAACGATCGCGTTGACCAGGCCCAGCGCCACCAGCAGCACCGCCAGCCCCTTCAGCGTCGGCGGCAGGCCGCGCGGCAGCGCCAGACGGCGTTGGGCCGCCAGCCGCACCATGCCGTCGCCGGCCAGCAGCAGGCACAGGCAGGTGAAGCCGAAATAGACCACCGTGCCGTACTGGCGCAGCCAGCGGTAGGCCGGCCCCTCGGTGCCCAGGAAGCTGGCGTACAGCACCAGCGCCACCGCCGCCGCCAGGCCCAGCGGCGCCAGCGCACGCAGCCCGAGAGGCGACCCGAGCGGCGACCCGAGCGTCGACCCGAGCCCGGCGCGCAGCCAGCGTGCGGTCAGCAGCCACACCAAGCCTTGCAGCGTGGCGGCCGGCAGCATCAAGGCGCGGAAGACGTGGTTCGGCAGGTCGTGCCGCGCGGCACGGCTGATCGACACGCAGCCGTCGATGAACGGGTTGCAGGCTGGCACCAGACCGGCGCGCACAGCCAGCCACAGCGCCAGCAGCGCCGCGGCGGCCGGCAGCAGCGCGGCCAGCAGGGCCAGCGGCCACAGCGGCAGCGACAGCCCTCGATCGGCCCCGGGTGCCCCGGGCGATGTGTGCAGGGCGTGCCCCGGCCTGGGCCGGTTCGGCGGGCCGGTGCCTTCGACTTTGTGCGGACCGGTGCCTGCGGCCCGTTGCGACCCTGTGCCTACGGCTCGTTGCGGCCCGGTGTCGACATCGGCCATGGTGCTCCGCTCGGGAGTGCGTGGCCGTTGTCAGGCCTGCGCAGGCGCGGCCACGCTGACGCGCGGCTGCAGGAAGGTTTCCATCTGCGCCAGTTCCTCGTCCAGCGCCGCCCGGAAGGCACGCTCGCGCGGCGGCTGGCCCTTCACATAACCCAGCTCGGCCTGCAGCTTGCCGCCGGGCGCCAACGCCAGGTTGCCCCAGCCGACGACCTGGTTGCGCCACAGCAGCGGCAGTGCGTAGTAGCCGCGCACGCGCTTCGGCGCCGGCGTGTAGGCCTCGAAGCGGTAGGCCCAGCCCCAGAAAGCCTCGAAGCGGCGGCGGTCCCAGACCACCGGGTCGAAGGGCGCGAGCAAGCGCACCGCATCGGGCACGGCATGGCGCTTCGACGCCGGGTTCTCGCCGGCGGGCCAGTACCAACGCTGGCCGTCCAACTCGGCCGACGGCAGCCGCACCCTGGCACGCGCCAGCGCTGCGCGGCGGTGCTCGCGCCACTGCGGCGCCGCGGCGCTGCCCAGCCACATCACCAGCATCGAAAGCGTGGGCGCAGGCAGCGGCGCGTACTTGGCCACCGCCACGTCGACCAGCGCATCCAGCGCCGTGGCCGGATCGGCCGGTTCGCGGGCGTGGGCGTCGTGCGCGGCATACAGCCGCACGCCGCCCTCGCGCCTTGCCACGCGCAGCAGGCCGCGGTGGTGCATGCCGTCGAGCAGTTGCGTGCTGGCGTTGGACGAGCCGCCGAACCAGTTGCGCGTCTTGCCGTGCGCAAACGCCGCGTCCACCTCGCGCGGGTGCACCACGCCGTGCGCCTGCACGAAGTCGCGCACGTCGAGCGCCTGCGCCCAGCGCGCTTTCGGCCAGGCCGTGCGCGCCTGGCGCGGGTGCATCAGCGCATGCAGCGCACGCGGCACGAAGCCGTAGTTGACGAAGAAGTCCTCCTCCACCGCCAGCTGCGGGTAGCGGCGCTCCAGGTCGCCGGCGCGGTAGTCGCGCACGCGGTGACGCAGCGTCAGGTCCTGCGCCCGCGCCGGGGCGCGGATGGGGTCGGCCTGCACGAAGCCCAGACGTTCGATGGCGCGCGGCAGCGTCGTCGGCATGAACAGGCTGCGCGCCACGGCATGGCGGCGCAGGTCGTCCAGGGTGGGCGGCTTCATGGCCGCGATCATGCCGTGCCGGCAGGGGCAGGCACGGCAACGGATGGGTGGCAAGGGCAGTGCGGCTGCGACAGGGCAGAAAATGGCGCCTGTCGTCACCGCCCGCCACCCCACCGGAAGCCTTCGCCATGCGCCCCGTCATCCCCCACCTCGGCACCCCCTACACCGCGCAGGCCACGCGCGTCATGCTGCTGGGCAGCGGCGAACTCGGCAAGGAAGTGTTGATCGCGCTGCAGCGCCTGGGCGTGGAGACCATCGCCGTGGACCGCTATGAGCACGCGCCGGGGCAGCAGGTGGCGCACCACGCGCGCACCATCGCCATGAGCGACCCGGCCGCGCTGCGCGCGCTCATCGAGGCCG
>JAABPT010000123.1 GCA_011391855.1 Burkholderiales bacterium | reverse complement strand
GCCCTTGGCCAGCGACTCGGGGTCGGGCAGCAGTTCCGGGTCCTTGCACAGGCTCATGATCAGGTCGGTGCCGACGTTGGTCGTGAGCAGGATCAGCGTATTCTTGAAGTCGATGAAGCGCCCTTCACCGTCTTCCATGAAGCCCTTGTCGAAGACCTGGAAGAAGATCTCGTGCACGTCGTGGTGGGCCTTCTCGATCTCGTCGAGCAGGACCACCGAGTAGGGCTTGCGCCGCACCGCCTCGGTGAGCACACCGCCTTCGCCGTAGCCCACGTAGCCGGGCGGAGCGCCCTTGAGCGTGGAGACGGTGTGCGCCTCCTGGAATTCGCTCATGTTGATGGTGATCAGGTTGTGCTCGCCGCCGTACAGCGCCTCGGCCAGCGCCAGCGCGGTTTCGGTCTTGCCCACGCCCGACGGGCCCGCCAGCATGAACACCCCGATCGGCTTCTTCGGGTTGTCCAGCCCCGCGCGCGAGGTCTGGATGCGCTTGGCGATCGCCTGCATCGCGTGGTCCTGGCCGATCACGCGCTCGGCCAGGTGGTCGGCCAGGTGGAGCACGGTCTCGATCTCGTTGGCCGCCATGCGGCCGACGGGAATGCCGGTCCAGTCGGCGACGACGCTGGCCACGGCCTGCTGGTCGACAGTGGGCAGGATCAGCGGGTGCTCGCCCTGCAGCGCGTCGAGTTCCAGCTGGACCTGGCGCAGTTCGGCCTTCTTCGCCGCCCGTTCCTCGTCGCTGAGCAGCGTCTCCGCGGGCATCACTTGGCCGGCGCTGTGCTCGAGCTTGGAGCCCGTGCCCTCGACCGGCTCCAGGCTGCCGCGCAGGTCGGCACGCAGTTCGAGCAGGCGGTCGACGAGCCGCCGCTCGCTGTCCCAGCGCGCCTGCAGGCCCTCGAGCCGCGCACGCTCCTCGGTCAAGTGCGCGGTCACGGCGTCCTCGCGTGCGGCGGTCTCGATGCCGATCGCCTCTTCGCGCGCAACGATGCCCTGCTCGGTCTCGAGCGCCTCGATGCGCTTCATGCAGTCGTCGACCTCGGCCGGCGTCGCATGCAGGCTCACGGCCACACGCGCGCTCGATGTGTCGAGCAGGCTCACGGCCTTGTCGGGGAGCTGCCGCGCCGGGATATAGCGGTGGCTCAGGCGCACCGCGGCCTCCAGCGCCTCGTCGAGGATCTGCACGCGGTGGTGCTTCTCCATCATGCTGGCCACGCCGCGCATCATCAGGATCGCCAGCGGCTCGCTCGGTTCGTCGACCTGCACGGCCTGGAAGCGGCGCGTCAGCGCAGCGTCCTTCTCGATGTACTTCTTGTACTCGGCAAAGGTCGTGGCGCCGATGGTGCGCAACTGCCCGCGCGCCAATGCGGGCTTGAGCAGGTTCGCCGCGTCGCCAGTGCCGGCCGCACCACCGGCACCGACCAGCGTGTGCGTCTCGTCGATGAACAGCACGATCGGCTTCGGGCTGGCCTGCACTTCGTCGATGACGGCACGCAGGCGCTGCTCGAATTCGCCCTTCATGCTGGCACCGGCCGACAGCAGGCCGACGTCGAGCCCGCGCAATTCGACGTCCTTCAGCGTCGGCGGCACGTCACCGCGCACGATGCGCTGCGCGAAGCCTTCGACGATGGCCGTCTTGCCCACGCCCGCCTCGCCGACCAGGATCGGGTTGTTCTGGCGGCGCCGCATCAAAATGTCGATCACCTGGCGGATCTCATCTTCGCGGCCCACGACCGGGTCCATCTTGCCGCTGCGCGCCTGCTCGGTGAGGTCGGTGGTGAAGCGCTTGAGCGCCTCCTGCTTGCCCATGGCCGCGGGTGCCATGGCTTCGCTCGCCTCGCCGGGGACGGCCGCCGATTCGCTGGCCACAGCACCCTGCTCGGGCGAGCCGGCCAGCAAGGTGCCGAAGCGGCTGCACAGGTCGTCAATGGGGATGCGGTCGAACTGGCGCGAGATGGCCAGCAGCGCGCCGCGCAAAGTCGCCGTCTTCAGCATGCCCACCACCAGGTGGCCAGTGCGGACCTGCGTCTCGCCGAACATCAGTGAACCGTAGACCCAACCGCGCTCTACGGCGGTGTCGACGAACTGCGAGATGTCGCTGATGGACGACGCCCCGCGCGGCAGCCGGTCGAGCGCCTGCGTCAGGTCGCGCGACAGCGCCGCGGTGTCGAGCTCGTAGTGGCGCACGATGCGGTGCAGGTCGCTGTCGGCGGCGCCCAGGATCTGCATCAGCCAGTGCTGCAGTTCGACGAACGGGTTGCCGCGCATCTTGCAGAACACGGTGGCGCTCTCGATGGCCTTGTACGCCACCGGGTTGAGCTTGCCGAACGAAGCGGTGCGGGAGATTTCAGGCATTGGGTCCTACCCCTTGAAGCGGCGACGAGATGGGTTTCGGGCGCAGTCGCAGGTGTTGGCGTGCCGGCTGGCGTGCCGGCTGGCGCAACGCCGCGCGGCGGCCGAGCCAGCCCGTGAGCCCGAGTTGGACGACGCGGCCGAGCCGCGGCTCGGGCCGCTCGCCGGCGGCGAGCATCAGTTGCACGTCCCAGCGCAGCGTCGGTCCGGCGAGCAGGCGCACCCACTCCTGCAGCGCCGGCCAGGCGGCGCCTCTGGGCAGGAGAGCGCGGTACTGGGCGAGCGTCAACGGGCCGATGTGGAGCCGGAAGCGGTATTGCCGGTCCCACACCCGGCACCCTGCGTTGGCCGAGCGGCCGAGCCGGGCTTCGGGGTGTTCGTTGCGCTCGGCGCGGTTGCGTGCGAAGCCCAACTGCGAACGGTGCGCGGGCTCGATCTCGAGCCACTCGCCGACATTCGATTCGAACGCGATCGGCACGCCGAAGTACTGCCGCAGCGCTTTCAACAGCGCTTCGGGGTGACGGCTGCGGCTCGACAGCAGCCCGGCCTGGAACGCCAGCGCGTCCGCCGGCAGCACACCCGCGATGCCGGGCGGCAGGCCTGCGACGGCGCGCAGCCAGACGATATAGCGGTCGTCTTGCGGCCGATCGCGGTGCACGACTGGCTGCGCCTGCGCCCACGCGCGATAGAACAGCGCCAGCACGCGGTGGTGGAACAGGTCGAGGAAATGCGCCAGCGCGCGGTCACCGTGGTGGTGCACGCGGTCGCGCACGTATTCGGTAAAGTGCAGCGGCATCGGGCCCTGCGGCCCGAGCAGGCCGAGAAAGCGCACGCCGAGACGCGGCGGCCGGGCCGCCGGACGGTCGAAACTGGCGATCGCCGCCGGGGCGAAGTCGAGCTCGGGCACCTGAGTCAGGCGCCAGGGCTCCTGCCGCGGCCGCAGTGCACCACCGGTTCGCGGCGCCTGCGGGTACAGCGTGTCGAGCCGGCGCATGAGGGCGAAGAAATCGTGGGCCCACGGCTGCTTCGCGACTTCGTCAAGCAGCGCATCGAGCCCGCTCACGCCCCGGTCCGCCCCTCCAGTCGCGCCCGCATCCGCATGGGCCGGCGCGACCACCGCCGCTGGCTCACCTGGCGCCGGGCCGGATTGCGCGTTCATACGATCTGCCCCCAGCCGCCGCGCGGCGGCCAGGCCTTGATCACACCGCGCTGCTGGCTGCGCAGCGTGAGCCGGGTGAAGCTGTTGATCGCAGCAAAACGCGCGTAGTAGCGCTCGAGCACGCTGCCGAGCAAGAACGCGCTGGCGCCCTTGAAACTCTGCTCGTCGACCTCGAGTTCGATCTCGACACCGCAGCCGAAGCTCAGCGGCCCGGAAAACGGCAGCCGCTGTACCGACTGTTGGGTCTTGAGCAGGCGCACCCCTTCGACCTGGTGCGCCCAGGCGACGTCGTTGGGCGGCCCGTACAGGCGCAGCAGGTCGCGCAACGCGGCGGCGGCGTGCGCCGGATCGTCGCCGAGCTCGAGATGGTTCTGTGTGACCTGGGTGACCAATTGCCAGCCGACGTCGCCCACCGGCAGTCGCGACACGGGGCGCGTTGGGCCGCGCAGGCAGTCGACGCCGGTGACCGGGCCCGGCGCGTCGAGCTGCCAGATGCGCTCACCAGGCTGGCCGGCGCGCGGCAGCAGCACCGGCAGGTCGCGGTTGGTGACCCAGGCGACGATCGACACTTGGCGCAAGCCCTCGCGAAACGGCCCGTGCCGACCGTCGACGAGCGAGATGAAAACCTCTTCGCCAACGTACGACGGCACCCGCGGCCCCTGGCTGCGCTGACGCTCCGACAGCCGACGCGGCTCCCGCCGCACGGTGTAGTAGCCATGGCCTTCGGCGGGCTGCTCGTGCCGGCTCGCGAACAGCGGCTTGAAGTCGAGCGGCCCGTCGAAGCCGTTGCCGCGCCCGCCACCGTGGCCGACGACGGTGTCGATGGCGTGGACTTCGAGGTCCATGGGGCGCGCCCGATCGGGCACGACGTGGTATTCCCAGCTGCCCGGGCCGAGCGCCACGCGGTCGAGCCGCTTCGGGAACAGGTTCACCGCCGGCGTGCAGTTCAGGGCGAGGCTGCCGTCGTCGACCATCGTCTCGAGCGCCGGATCGCCGCGCGAGAACAGCACGATCAGTTCGGCCTCGGTGCCCTTGATTCCCGCCAGCCGCGCAGCGAGGTCGCCGACCTCGAAGAACAGCAGGCGCTGCGGCAGCACGCTGATTTCCTGCAGCAGCCGCTGCCCCGAGAACGCGCGCAGCGTCTCGGGCAGCAGGGCCTCGTCGGCGCCGAAGCCGAGCTGGCGCACGGTCCCCGCGTCGCCCCAGCGCAGCGGCGGCGCGTCCTTGCCGAGTGCGCCGACGAGCGTGCCGATCGACGTGCCGAGTACCAGTTCGTGGAGCCGAAACGCCACCTCGTCGGGCGCGCTGATGAAGAACGCCAGGCGATCGACACCGAGTTGTTCGAAGCGCAGCCCGCCGCCGACCCGCAGCCGGATCCGCAACCCGCCCTGGGCAGGCCTGGCCGCCGGCCAGCGTGCGAGCGCCAAGTCGGGGGCCTGCGAGAAGTACTGCACGCCGGCCAGTTCGAGCGGCCACAGCGTGACCGCCGAAGCGGTACGGAATTCGCAGCGCGTGTCCTGCCCGCGCGGCAGCAGCGACAGCACCGCGCTGCCGCGCGGCACCAGGTAGCCGCGCGCAAGATTCGGGTCGGTCGAGTCGATGTCGAAGCGCACGACCATCGTCGACGGCACCGGAGCGAGGAAGTTGGGGTACAACGATTCGAGCAGGTGCGCGATCAGCTGCGGCTGCTCCGCCTCGAGCTTGAGCTGCACGCGCGCGGTCAGGAAGGCGAAGCCCTCGAGCAGTCGCTCGACGTACGGGTCGGCGACCTCGAGCCCCTCCATGCCCAGGCGCGACGCGATCTTGGGGTGCTCTTGCGCGAATTCATGGCCGAGCTCGCGCAGGTATGCCAGCTCGTCCTGGTACAAGCGTGTCAGCCGGGGGTCCATCAACCTTCCCGCGCTGACGAGACAGCCGAGGCGTCGCGCACCTCGACCTCGCCCGCCTCGAGGTCCAGCCGCGTGCGCAGCAGGATCTCCAGCGGCACCGGCTGCGCCCACAGGTGGCCGTGGATCTCGAAGTCGATCATATTGTGGGTGTCGAGCACGCTGCTCGTCTCGAGCGCGCGCACGGTCAGGGTTTCGGGCAGGATGCGCGGTTCGAAGCGCAGGATCGCCTGCCGCAGGGTGCGTTCGAGCTGGCTGACGTCGAGCTTGGACAGTCGCTGGCCCGAAAGTGGCGGCAAACCGAAGTTCAACACGCTGCCCGCCAGCAGCGGGTGCGTGGCGTTCCACTGCGGCTGCGGCTGGGTGGCGTTGAACAGCCAGCCGAGGTCTCGCAGCACGGCCTGCCGCAGCTGCGACTTCGACATCACGCGCCGATCCTCGGGTTCTGTCCGCTGCGCGGGCGCGTCGTCGGTCAGGCGGTCGATCAGCGCGGGTTGCAGCCGGTC
>JAABPT010000122.1 GCA_011391855.1 Burkholderiales bacterium | reverse complement strand
GGCCCGGCGCGCTCACTGGACGACCCTGCGCGCTGCGCGCTTCGGGATGAGCGCTTGGGAGCGGCCCGGCGCGCTCATGGGCACAACCCCGCGACAGCGAAGACCTCGCGCCAGGCCTGCAGCTTGCGCTCGAACGACCAGCTGGCGTTGGCCGGACTGCTGGACGGCAGGCGACGCACCGGCAGGCCCAGCGCTCGGATGTGGCGCATGGCACGCGCCGACTCGCCGCCGTTGTGCGCCACCAGCCGCAGGCCCGGGGCCCGCCGGAGCAGGCTGGCCAGGTCGTTGAGCTCGGCGGCTTCGATGGCCTGGTCCAGGCTGCCCTCGCGGCAGCAGCTGGCGTAGACGTCCCACAGGCCCAGGCCGCGCCGACGCAGTTCGGCCAGGCGCCGCGGGTAGGGCATGGCCACCAGCTCGACGCCCCAGATCGCCGACAGCAAGGGCCAGAAGTGGTTGCGCGGGTGGCCGTAATACTGCTGCGCCTGCAAGGAGGCCACGCCGGGAAAGCTGCCCAGCACGACGAGCCGCGCATGGCGGCCGATGACCGGCGGCAGGCCTTGCAAGCGCCCGGTCATGCCGGGGAACGGCTCTCGTCCGCCGCGCCGGGGCCCCAGGAGACCGCCGACAGTTTCGGCAGCGCGGCCAGCGCATTGGCCTCGGTGATGCGCGCGGTGTCGTCGACCGACCAGCCGCGCAGTTGCGCCAGCACGGCGCCGATGCGCGGCAGTTCGGCCGGCTCGTTGCGGCTGGCGGCGCCGGCAGCGCGTTCGGCGGCGGTGCGGTACAGCCACTGCGGCGGCATGTCGGGCGCGTCGGTCTCCAGCACCGGCGCGGTGTCGGGCACGCCGGCGGCCAGCGCGCGGATCTGCAAGGCGCGCTCGAAGGTCATGGCGCCGCCGAAGCCGAGCCGGAATCCGCGATCGACGAACTGCTGCGCCTGCACCGCGCTGCCGTTGAAGGCGTGCGCGATGCCGCCCGTGACGCCAATGCGGCGCAGCCCGTGCAGCAGCGCGTCGGCCGAGCGGCGCACGTGCAGGATCACCGGCAGCCCCGCGTCGCGCGCCAGCTTCAGCTGCGCCAGGTAGAAGCGCTGCTGCAGCGCGCGGTCCAGGCCGGGCACGAAGTAGTCCAGCCCGATCTCGCCCACGGCCACCAGACGCGCGTCGTCGCGGTGGGCTTGCAGCGCCGCCTGCAGCCGGTCGAGGTCGGCCTCGCCCGCGCGGTCGACATACAGCGGGTGGATGCCCAGCGCGTAGGCCGCGCCCAGCCCGTGCGCCAGCGCCCGCACGCGGTCGAAGTCGTCGGCTTGCACGGCCGGCAACACCCAACGCCCCACACCGGCGGCACGCGCACGCTGCACCACGGCGCCCAGGTCGGCGGCGAACTCCGGCGCGTCCAGGTGGCAGTGCGTGTCGATCCACATGACCCGATGATGGCGCAGGTTCAGCCACCGGCTGCTGCAGCAGCACGCGCAACGTGATACTGTCATTCCCCACCGATGGCGAACCCATGAACAAGGCCCCGCTCCACAGCCGCTCGCCGCGCCGACAGCCTGCGCCGCCGGCGCCTGCCAGCACGGATCTTGGGGTCGCCCCGCCCGCCACGCCCGCCACTGCCGGATCGCCCGGATCGCCCGGCGCTGCAGAAGCGAAGCCGGGGCCCCGACCCGGCTTGTTCCGCCGACTGGGCCGCCACCCCGCCCCCGTGTGGGCGCTGACGGGCGCACTGGTGGCCGCCGTGGCGCTGCTCGCCGTGCAGCAGATGCGGCCGGGCGCGCGCGTGATCACGCAGGACGACATCGACGCCGCGGTGCGCGAGTCGCTGGAGAAGGAACCCCTGCCTTCGGCCGCGGCCAAGGCCTATGAAGCCATCCTGCCTTCGGTGGTGCGCGTGGTGGGGCTCATGGACGAGAAGGACGAAGGCGACGAGAACGCCGAGCAGCGCGCCATGGAACGCAGCCTGGGCAGCGGCGTGGTCATCGTCGACAACGGCACCATCCTGACCAACCTGCACGTGGTGGCCGGCGCGCGCAAGGTGCGCGTGCGCTTTGCGAATGGCTTCGAAAGCGAGGCGGCCATGGTCGGCGCCCAGCCCGAGAACGACCTCGCCGTGCTGAAGGCCTTCAGCCTGCCCGACGACCTGCCGGCCGCCACCATGCGTTCCACCGCCGACCTGCAGCCGGGCGACCACGTCGTGGCGGTCGGCTTTCCGTTCGGCATCGGACCCTCGGCCAGCCATGGCGTGGTGTCGGGCCTGCGGCGCGAGTTCCGGTCCGAGGAAGGCGAGAAGACGTTGACCAACCTGATCCAGTTCGACGCCGCGGCCAATCCGGGCAATTCCGGCGGCCCGCTGGTCACCATGGATGGCCACGTGGTCGGCGTCGTCACCGCCATCCTCAACCCCTCGGAGCAGCGCACCTTCATCGGCATCGGCTTTGCCGTGCCGATCGAGAACGCAGCCGCCGCGGCGGGCATGCACCCGTTCTGAGCCCGCGGCACGCGCAACGCGCCCGTCCTGTTCCCTGCACGTTTTCGCAGCCCCCACCCACAGGCATCGCCACCATGCAAGAAAAGGCCGACTCCACCGCCACGCTCATGGAGCGCATCCTCTACGAGACCAAGCGCGTGGTGGTCGGACAGGACCGCTTCCTGGAGCGCGTGCTGGTGGCGCTGCTGGCGCAAGGCCACCTGCTGGTGGAAGGCGTGCCGGGGCTGGCCAAGACGCTCACCGTGAAGACCCTGGCGCGCACCGTGCGCGGCAGCTTCAAGCGCATCCAGTTCACGCCCGACCTGGTGCCCTCCGACCTGGTCGGCACGCGCATCTATAACCAGAAGACGGGTGAATTCGGCACCAGCCTGGGTCCGGTGTTCGCCAACCTGCTGCTGGCCGACGAGATCAACCGCGCGCCGGCCAAGGTGCAGAGCGCGCTGCTGGAAGTGATGCAGGAACGCCAGGTCACGATCGCCGGCGAGACGCACAAGGTGCCCGACCCCTTCGTGGTGATGGCCACGCAGAACCCGATCGAGACCGAAGGCACCTACCCGCTGCCCGAGGCGCAGGTCGACCGCTTCATGATGAAGGTGCTGGTCGACTACCCCAGCGAGGAAGAGGAATTCGTCATCGCCGAGCGCGTCACCGGCCCGGCGGTGGACGTGAATGCGGTGGCCGACACTTTCCAGCTCGCCGCGTTGCAGCGCGAATGCCGCGAGGTCTTCTGCGACCCGGCGCTGATGCAGTACGTGGTGAAGCTGGTCAGCGCCACGCGCCGGCCGGAAAAACACGGGCTGCCCGAATTGGCCAAGTACATCACCTACGGCGCCAGCCCGCGCGCCACCATCGGCATGATCGAAGGCGCCAAGGCGCTGGCCATGCTGCGCGGCCGCCGCTACGTGCTGCCCGAGGACATGACCGACCTGGTGCCCGACGTCATGCGCCACCGTGTGGTGCTCAGCTACGAGGCGCTGGCCGAGAACATCACCGCCGACGCACTGGTGCAGCGCGTGCTGGCCAAGGTGCCACCCCCCGACAAACCGCTGGCCCACGCGCCAGGTGGCGGCACCGCCCATGGCTGAGCCCGCGGCCGCTTCCAGCGAACACCTGCTGCAGCGTCTGGAATGGACGGTGCTGCGGCGCCTGGACGGCCTGCTGCAGGGCGACTGGCGCACGCTGTGGCGCGGCGGCGGCATCGACCTGGCCGACCTGCGCGAATACCAGCACCACGACGACGTGCGCCACATCGACTGGAACGTCACCGCGCGCATGCAACAGCCCTATGTGCGGCAGTTCCTGGAAGACCGCGACCTCACGGCTTGGTTCCTGCTGGACCTTTCCGGCAGCGTCGACTTCGGCTCCGGCGACGTCACCAAGCTGGCCGTTTCGGCCAGCTTCGTGGCCGCACTCGCACGTGTGATGACGCGCCACGGCAACCGCGTCGGCGCCCTGCTCTACGGCACACGCGTGGACACGATGCTGCCGCCGCGGGCGTCGCGCCTGCACGTGCTGGAACTGCTGCAACGCATGCGCCAGCCGCGACCGCGCGGCGCCCCGGGCGCAGGCGGCAGCGGCGGCACCTCGCTGGCCGAGCTGCTGCTCAGCGCCGAGAACACCATCAAACGCGGCTCGCTCGTGTTCGTGGTCAGCGACTTCATCAGCCAGCCCGGCTGGGAAAGCGCGCTGGCACGCCTGACGCGGCGCCACGACGTGGTGGCGGTGCGCCTGTTCGACCCCATGGAAATGGCACTGCCCAATGTAGGCCTCGTCACGATCGAAGACGCCGAGACCGGCGAACAAGTCTTCGTCGATGCCGCCGACCCGGCCTTCCGCGAGCGCTATGAAGCCATCGCCCAGGAACAGGAAGCGGCGCTCATGGACAGCCTTTCGCGCAGCGGTGCCGACATGCTGGAACTGGCCACCGACGACGACCTGCTGGACGCGCTGATGCGTTTCGCCGACCTGCGCCGCCACCGCGCCCGGCTGAAGACGCCGCACCGGTTTCCTGCTGCCATGCAGCGTGCGCAGCCCGCGACCGCGGCCCGGGGTGCAGACGCGCCCGTCGGAGCCCGCCCATGAGCTTCATCTGGCCCTCGATGCTGTGGCTGCTGTTGCTGCTGCCGCTGCTGGTGCTGCTCTACCTGTGGCTGCTGGCGCGCAAGCGCAAGAGCACGGTGCGCGTGGCCAGCGTCAACGTGGCCAAGCTCGCACTGGGCAAGGGCCCGGGCTGGCGCCGCCACGTGCCGCCGCTGCTCATGCTGCTGGCCGTAGGGGCCCTGCTGGTGGCCACGGCGCGGCCCACCGCCACCATCACGCTGCCGTTGGCCGAACGCACCATCATCCTGGCCATGGACGTCTCAGGCAGCATGCGGGCCGAAGACGTGAAGCCGAACCGCCTGGTGGCTTCGCAGGAGGCGGCCAAGGCCTTCGTCAACAACCTGCCGCGCGAAGTGAAGGTGGGCGTGGTGTCGTTTGCCGGCACCGCCGCCGTGGTGCAAGCGCCCACCACCAGCCGCGACGACGTGCTGGCCGCCATCGACCGCTTCCAGCTGCAGCGCGGCACCGCCACTGGCAGCGGCATCATCTTGTCGCTGGCCACGCTGTTCCCCGACGACGGCATCGAGATCCAGCACGTCACCGGCCAGCGCAACTTTCCCGGCCAGCCCATCGGCAAGAAGGAGGACAAGGCCTTCGTCCCGGTGCCAGCGGGTTCGTACACCTCGGCGGCGGTGATCATGCTCACCGACGGCCAGCGCACCACCGGCCCCGACCCGCTGGATGCGGCCAAGATGGCCGCCGAGCGAGGCATCCGCGTCTACACGGTGGGCATCGGCACCACGCAGGGCGAGATCATCGGCTTCGAGGGCTGGAGCATGCGCGTGCGCCTCGACGACGAGACGTTGAAGAACGTCTCCGTGCTCACGCATGGCGAATATTTCTACGCCGGTACCGCCGAGGACCTGAAGAAGGTCTACGAGAGCCTGAGCTCGCGCATGGTGGTGGAGCGCAAGGAAACCGAGATCAGCGCTTTGCTCGCGGCGCTGGGCGCTTTGCTGGCGGTGACTTCGGCGGCGCTTTCGGTGTGGTGGTTCGGGCGCGTGGCTTAGCCGCTGGCGCCGCCGCGCCCCGAGGCGCTTTCTCGACCGGCCCTGGGGCCACCTTCTTTGCTGCCGTCTTTGCGGTCTTCGTTGCCGTGGCGGCAGGCTTTGCGCTCGTCACCTTGACCGTGGCGACGGGCTTCTTGGCCGCCGGGGCCGACTTCTCGGCCGGGGCCTTCGGGTCCTTCTGGTCCTTCTTGACCTTCAGCGCCGTCCCGGCCACTGCGGCCGTCTTGCCCGTCGGCGCCGCCACCGCGGGACTGGGCGACGCATCCGCCGGCCTGGCCGCGGGCGGGGCCAACGGCTTGGGCGCGCGCC
>JAABPT010000121.1 GCA_011391855.1 Burkholderiales bacterium | reverse complement strand
CGGACGTGGCCAGCGGTGCCGCCTCGGCGCCGGTGATGCGCACCACGCCGTTGCGCGAAAGACCGTCGAGCAATGCATGCACGGCGCGGTGCTTGTTCTTCAGCACGAACTGGAAATGCGTCTCCAGGCGCCGGTTCTTGCTGAGCAGGTCGTTGAGGTCGCGGTAGAGGAAGCGGTAGCTCCAGATCAGCTCGAACAGCATGTGGAAGAAGAGCCAGGCGTCCTCGACGTTTTCCACGCCGTCGGCGGCCTGCAGCAGTTCGTTCAGCGCCTTTTCATAGCGGCCGAACAGCGAGTTGATGAGCTCGTCCTTGGCCGGGTAGTGGTAGTACAGGTTGCCCGGGCTGATATTCAGCTCGGCCGAGATCAGCGTGGTGCTGACATTGGGCTCGCCGAAGCGGTTGAACAGCTCGAGCGTCACTTCGAGGATGCGTTCGGCGGTGCGGCGAGGTTTTTTCGGTGGCGCCATGGGCGGGGATTCTGGCACCGGTGCCGGCCCCTGTGCACCTGGCGCGGCCTGCCTACAATCCCGCGCTCCATGCCCGCGGTCCGCTTCCAGAATGTCAGCAAGGTCTACAGCGGCGCGCGCGGGCCGCTGCGTGCGCTCGACGGCGTCAGCTTCGACATCGAGCACGGCGAATTCTTCGGCCTGCTCGGCCCCAACGGCGCCGGCAAGACGACGCTGATCTCGGTGCTGGCGGGCTTGGCGCGCGCCAGCGGCGGCAGCGTCACGGTGATGGGCCACGACGTGGTGGCCGACTACCCGGCAGCGCGCAAGTCGCTGGGCATCGTGCCGCAGGAACTGGTGTTCGACCCCTTCTTCAGCGTGCGCGAGACGCTGCGCATCCAGAGCGGCTATTTCGGCGTGCGCCACAACGACGCCTGGATCGACGAACTGCTGGCCGAGCTGGGTTTGTCGGACAAGGCCAACGCCAATATGCGCCAGCTCTCCGGCGGGATGAAGCGCCGCGTGCTGGTGGCGCAGGCGCTGGTGCACCGGCCGCCGGTGATCGTGCTCGACGAACCCACGGCGGGCGTGGACGTGGAATTGCGGCAGACGCTGTGGCAGTTCATCTCGCGCCTGAACCAGCAGGGCCACACGGTGCTCTTGACCACGCATTACCTGGAAGAAGCCGAAGCGCTGTGCGGCCGCATTGCCATGCTCAAGCAGGGCCGCGTGGTGGCGCTGGACCGCACCGCCAACCTGCTGGCCGGCACCGCCAGCACCATGCTGCGCTTCAAGACCGACGCGCCGCTGCCGCCCGAGGTGGCCGCGGCGGCGCGCATCACCGGCCGCATCGTGCAGGTGAAGGCACGCGACGCCGCCGAGGTGGAGTCGGTGCTCGGCACCTTGCGCGCCGCGGGCGTAAAGGTGGAAGACCTGGAGATCGGCCGCGCCGACCTGGAAGACGTGTTCCTGGAAATCATGCAGGGGGCGGCGACATGAATTTCGCCGGCGCCGGCACGCTGTTCCGCAAGGAGATCCTGCGCTTCTGGAAGGTGGCGGTGCAGACCGTGGCCGCGCCGGTGCTGACGGCGGTGCTGTACCTGCTGATCTTCGGCCATGTGCTGGAAGGGCGCGTGGAGGTCTACCCGGGCGTGGGCTACACCAGCTTCCTGATCCCCGGGCTGGTGATGATGAGCGTGCTGCAAAACGCCTTCGCCAACAGCTCCAGCTCGCTGATCCAGAGCAAGATCACCGGCAACCTGGTGTTCCTGCTCGTCACGCCGCTGTCGCACTGGGCCTGGTTCGCGGCCTATGTGGGCGCTTCGGTGGTGCGCGGGCTGGTGGTGGGAGCCGGGGTGTTTCTGGTCACCGTGTGGTTTGCGCCGCTGCACCTGGCCGAACCGTGGTGGATGATCGTTTTCGCCACCCTGGGCGCCGGGATGATGGGGTCGCTGGGGCTGGTCGCCGGCCTGTGGGCGGAGAAATTCGACCAGACGGCGGCGTTCCAGAATTTCATCATCATGCCCATGACCTTCCTCTCGGGCGTGTTCTATTCGGTGCATTCGCTGCCCGGGCTGTGGCAGACGGTGAGCCACCTCAACCCCTTCTTCTACATGGTCGACGGCTTCCGCCGCGGCTTCTTCGGCGTCAGCGATGTCTCGCCGTGGATCAGCCTGGCGATCGTCGGCTCCAGCTTCGCCGTCGTCGCCGCGTTGACGCTGCGGCTGCTGGCCGTGGGCTACAAGCTGCGCACCTGAAGCGCCGGATCCGCGGTCCTGAGACAATCGGCGCACCATGGCAGAACCCACCCCCCAGCAAGTGCAGGACTTCATCGCCGCCGGCCTGGCCTGCGAGCACCTGAAGGTCGAAGGCGACGGCCGCCATTTCTTCGCCACCATCGTCTCGGCCGAATTCGAGGGACTGCCGCGCGTGCGCCGCCACCAGCGCGTCTACGCGGCTTTGGGCGAGCGCATGCGCGAGGAAATACACGCGCTGTCCATGCAGACCCTGACTCCCGCCGAATACGCCGCCAGCGCGCCGCCGGGCCCCACGGCGCCCGACTGCCTCCACTAGACCCACGGTTGCGCTGCACCGTCCGCGGCGCGCCGGTTTGGCGGCGCCGGCGGACTGCACGGCCCGCCCCGGATGACTGACCCATGATCACGCTCGCACTGTCCAAGGGCCGCATCTACGACGATTCGATGCCATTGCTGCGTGCGGCCGGCGTCGAGGTGCTGGAAGACCCTGAAACGAGCCGCAGGCTCATCCTGCCGACGTCGCGGCCGGACTTGCGCGTGGTGCTGGTGCGCGCTTCCGACGTGCCCACCTATGTGCAGCACGGCGGCGCCGACCTCGGCGTGGCGGGGCTGGACGTGCTGCTGGAGCACGGGAAGCACGACGGCGCCGCCGACGGCGGCGGCGGGGGCCTGTACCGCCCGCTGGACTTGAAGATCGCGCGCTGCCGCATGAGCGTGGCGGTGCGCGAGGACTTCGACTACGCGGCGGCCGTCAAGCAGGGCTCGCGCCTGCGCGTCGCCACCAAGTACACACACACCGCGCGCCAGCACTTTGCTGCCAAGGGCGTGCACGTGGACCTGATCAAGCTCTACGGATCGATGGAGCTGGCGCCGCTCACCGGGCTGGCCGACGCCATCGTCGACCTCGTTTCCACCGGCAGCACGCTCAAGGCCAACCACCTGGTGGAGGTGGAGCGCATCATGGACATCTCTTCGCGACTGGTCGTCAATCCGGCGGCGCTGAAGCTCAAGCGCGAGCCGCTGCGGGCCTTGATCGACGCCTTCGAGGCGGCGGTGGGGGCGGCGGCATGACGGTGAAGGTGCGCCGGCTGGCCACCAGCGCGACCGATTTCGAGGCTGAATTCCAGCGCCTGCAGCACTGGTCGGCTGAAACCGACGCCGCCATCGAAGCGCGTGTGGCCGAGATCATTGCCGACGTGCGCGCGCGCGGCGACGCGGCGCTGCTGGAACTCACTGCGCGCTACGACGGCGTGCAGGCGGCCTCCATGGCCGATTTGGAGATCGGCGCCGACGACCTGCGTGCGGCACTGCAGGCCATCACCCCGGCGCAGCGCAGTGCGCTCGAAGCGGCCGCAGCCCGTGTGCGGGGTTATCACGAACGGCAGCGGGAAGCCGCCTGCCGCAGCTGGAGCTACCGCGACGCCGACGGCACGTTGCTGGGCCAGAAGGTGACACCGCTGGACCGCGTGGGCATCTACGTGCCCGGCGGCAAGGCCGCGTACCCGTCCAGCGTGCTGATGAATGCCATTCCGGCGCAGGTGGCGGGCGTGCGCGAGATCGTGATGGTGGTGCCTACGCCCCGAGGGGAACGCAACGCGCTGGTGCTCGCCGCCGCGCACGTGGCCGGCGTGCACCGCGTCTTCACCCTCGGCGGCGCGCAGGCGGTGGCCGCGCTGGCCTGGGGCACGGCCACGGTGCCGCGCGTGGACAAGATCACCGGCCCCGGCAACGCCTATGTCGCCAGCGCCAAGCGCCGCGTCTTCGGCCAGGTAGGCATCGACATGATCGCCGGCCCGAGCGAAATCCTGGTGCTGGCCGACGGCAGCACCCCCGCCGACTGGGTGGCGATGGACCTGTTCAGCCAGGCCGAGCACGACGAGCTGGCGCAGAGCATCCTGCTCAGCCCCGACGCGGGTTATCTCGACGCCGTGCAAGAGGCTATCGATCGCCTGCTGCCCGCCATGCCGCGCCGCGACGTCATCCGTGCCTCGCTCGTTGGCCGCGGCGCGCTGATCCACACGCGCAGCATGGAAGAGGCGTGCGAGATCAGCAACCGCATCGCGCCCGAACACCTGGAAGTGAGCTCGCGCGATCCGCAGCGCTGGGAGCCGCTGCTGCGCCACGCCGGGGCCATCTTCCTGGGCGCCTACACCAGCGAAAGCCTGGGCGACTATTGCGCCGGCCCGAACCACGTGCTGCCGACCTCGGGCACGGCGCGTTTTTCCTCGCCGCTGGGCGTCTACGACTTCGTCAAGCGCAGCAGCCTGATCGAGGTCAGCGCCGCCGGCGCGCAGGTGCTGGGGCCGATCGCGGCCGAACTGGCGCACGGCGAAGGACTGCAGGCGCATGCCCGTGCGGCGGAGATGCGCTGCGAGTCGGCGGCCGCCGCGCCGCTGCCAACGCCTCACGGCTGAACGGCCGCGGCCAATCGGCTTGCCGCCGGCACGTCAGCGCGCTGCCGGCACGGCAGCGGCATGCGCTGGCATGCTGCGCTCCCAGGCGGCCACGATCTCGCGGTGGTGCGGCACCTGCTGCAGGAATCCGCGCTGAGCTATTGGGTCGGTGATGCGCGCCGCCTGCGCCTGAAGCTCCTTGTGCGCCGCGGCCAGCACATCGGCCGCGCGCGGGTCGCCCGCGGCGTGCAGCACCTGCCAGCAGGTCAGCGGCAGCAGCAGCGGTTCCTCGGTGCCGTCGAAGCGGCCGCCGTCGGCCATGTGCGCCATCATCAACTCCACCTCGGCCAGCGCCAGGTCCAGCCGCCCTTCGGCCAGCGCCACGCGGGCCAGCCCCGAGATGGGGTCGAAGACCTGCTGGCTGCGCACGGTGAGCGAGCGCAGCATGTCGCGCGCAGCGGTGTAGGCCTCGCGTGCCGCCACATGCCGGCCCAGCCCCAGTTCGGCGTGGCCGGCCACCAGGCGCGCATAGGCTTCCAGTTCGCGCTGGCCGCTGCTGGCGGCGGCCTCGAAGGCGGCATGGGCCAGTGCCAGGGCGGCCGTGTCGTCGCCCTGCAGGTGGGCCACCGAAGCGGTGTTGAGCAGCACCACGGCCTCGGTGGGCCGGTGCCCGGTGCGGCGCGCCAGCTGCAGCCCTCGGTCGAGGTGGCTGCGGGCGCGCGCATAGTCGCCCAGCCGCGGGTAGACCGAGCCGAGGTTGTTCAGGCGCAAGCCCTCCGCCTTCGGGTCGCCGACCTCGCGCGTGATGAGCAGGCTGTCCTCGAAGTGGCCGGCCGCCACCGTGAGGTCGCCTCGTTCCATCGCGATCAGGCCCAGCGCGTTGACCAGCACGCTTTCGCCGGCGCGGTCGCCGCGCGGTCGCGCCAGTTGCAGTCCCTGCAGTGCGACCTCGCGCGCGGCCTCGTACTGGCCCGCGCCAATGAGTGAATCGGCCAGCCCGCCGTACAGCAGGACGGCCAGCGCCGACTGCTCCAGCGGCTGCGCCAGCGCCAGCCCCTGCCGATCGGCGGCCTCGGCGCCGGCATAGTCGCCGGCGCCACGCAGCGTGGCGGCGCGCCGCATGGCCACCACGGTGCGCTTCTCGCGGTCGTCCAGGCGTTCGGCCAGATCGGCCAGCGCCTGCAGGTCGGCTTCGTGCGCGGCGTGGTCGGTGGTGTGGATCAGGTGGCGCTCGCGCACCAGGTGGGCGCGCCAGCGCGTCTCGTGGTCGGCCGGATCGGCCAGCGCCAGCGCGCGCTCCACGAAGGCCAGCGCGGCCGTGTTGGCGAAGCGTGCC
>JAABPT010000120.1 GCA_011391855.1 Burkholderiales bacterium | reverse complement strand
GTGGCCTATGTCAGCGACGCCGGCACGCCCGCCGTCAGCGACCCCGGCGCCGTGCTGGTGGCGCAGGCGGTTGCCGCTGGCCACAAGGTGGTGCCGCTGCCCGGCGCCAGCAGCGCCCTGGCGGCGCTCAGCGTGGCCGGCGACACGGCGGGCGCCGGCTTTCGCTTCGTCGGCTTCCTGCCGGCCAAGGGGGGCGAGCGGCGGACGGCATTGGCCGCCGCGCTGGCCGACGCGGCCACGCAGGTGCTGTTCGAGGCGCCGCACCGCATCAATGCCCTGGCTGCCGAACTGGCCGCGGCGGCGCCGCAGCGCCGGGTGACGCTGGCGCGCGAGCTGACCAAGCAGTTCGAGACCATCGTCACCGCGCCCGCCGCCGAATTGCCCACCTGGCTGGCGGCCGACGACAACCGCCAGCGCGGCGAATTCGTGCTCGTGCTGCATGCCCTGCCGGCCACGCCAGCTGCGGCGGATGCACTGGCGCCCGCCACCGTGCACACCCTGCGCCTGCTGCTGCGCGAGCTGCCGCTGAAGCAGGCGGTGGCGCTGTCCGCCGAACTCACCGGCGCGCCGCGCAATGCGCTGTACCAGCTGGCGCTGGCGGAGCGGGGCCGCGCGGGGGCCGAGGTGGCAGCCGACGACCCCAAAGACCGCGGCCGCTCCAAGGCGAGCGCCACCACCACGGGTGCCGCCGAGGCTGGCGACACCGATCCGGACGCCGAGGCCCCGGCTTGACACCGCCGGCGCCGCGGCGCGGCCTGGCCGGGCTCGGCCGCCGGCTGCACCGCCGCACGGCCCACTGGTCGCCCACCGTGCGCGGGCTGCTGTGGGCGGCGGCCAGCGGCGTGCTGTTCAGCGTGCTGAATGCCACCCTGCGCGGCCTGGCGCAGCAGCTCAGCCCGATGCAGACGCAGTTCCTGCGTTATCTCTTCGGCCTGCTGGTGATGCTGCCGCTGCTGTGGCACGGCACGCTGGCTTCTTGGTGGCCGCACCATCTGGGCGGCCAGTTCACGCGCGGCGCGGTGCACACGCTGGGCCTGGTGTTGTGGTTTCTGGCGCTGCCGCACATTCCCCTGGCCGACACCACGGCCATCGGCTTCACGGCGCCGCTGTTCATCATGGTCGGCGCCTGGCTCTTCCTGCGCGAGCCCATGCGCTGGGAACGCTGGCTGGCCACGGCGCTGGGCTTTGCCGGTGTGCTTATCGTGGTCGGCCCCCGGCTCGGGCTGGGTGCGGGCACCAATGACGGCGGCGTTCACCACCTGCTGATGCTGGCTTCGGCACCGGTCTTTGCGGCGTCGTTTCTCATCACCAAGGTGCTCACGCGCACCGAAACGGCGGGCGTCATCGTCATCTGGCAGGCATTGACGGTAACGCTGTTCAGCCTGCCGATGGCGCTGCTGGCCTGGCAGGCGCCCAGCGCGCTGCAGTGGCTGGGTTTTGCTTTTTGCGGGCTGCTGGGCAGCGCGGGGCACTATTGCCTGACGCGGTCGTTTCGCAGCGCCGATATCTCGGCCACGCAGTCGGTGAAGTTTCTCGAACTGCTTTGGGCTTCGCTGCTGGGCTGGCTGATGTTCGCCGACCTGCCCACGCAGACCACGCTGCTGGGCGGCGCGGTGATCCTGGCCGCCACGCTGTGGCTGGCGCGGCGCGAACACCAGCGGGCGGTGCTGGCGGGCGAGCCGGGGTCGTGATCAGGCAAGGTCAGACGCATTGCCGTACAGTAACGCGTACACATAGAGAGCCGTTCATGGACGCCATCACCTACACCGCCGCCCGCGCCAATCTGGCCAGCACGATGGACCGCGTGTGCGCCGACCACGAGCCGCTGATCATCACGCGCAACGGTCAACAGTCGGTCGTCATGCTGTCGCTGGAAGACTATCAGTCGCTGGAAGAGACCGCGTACCTGCTGCGCAGCCCGGAAAACGCCAAGCGGCTGTTGTCGGCCGTTGCCGCGCTCGGCAGCGGCGGCGGGCAAGAGCGGCCGTTGGCCCCGTGAAGCTCATCTTTGCCGACGAGGCCTGGGAAGACTATTTGTACTGGCAGCAGCAGGACAAGCGTGTCCTGAAGCGCATCAACGAACTGATTGCTGCGGCCCGCCGCGAGCCGTTCACGGGTATCGGCAAACCCGAGCCGCTGAAGCACGCCTTGGCGGGATACTGGTCGCGGCGCATCACCGAAGAGCATCGGATGGTCTACAAGCCGGAGAAGGACGCGCTGCTCGTGGCCCAGCTTCGGTATCACTATTGATTCGGCTTGCTGCAAAGGCAGAAGGTCCGACCTCGCCCGGTGGGCCTATCGCTGCACCCGAAGCCCGCGCAACGAACCCCACTCCTACAATTCGCGACTGCTTTGCACGCTTGCGAAGCCCGCCCATCCTGCCCCTGGAAGCCCGCCCATGATCACCCGTGAACCCACCCTCGAACGCCTGGCCATCGCGCAGGGCCTGATGCTGGAACCCTTCGGCATCACCGAGGCTACGCTGGCGCGTGCGCTGGCGACCATCGGCGAACACCGGGTGGACGACGCCGACCTCTATTTCCAGACCACCCGCCATGAAGGCTGGAGCCTGGAAGAAGGCATCGTCAAGAGCGGCAGCTTCAGCATCGACCAGGGCGTGGGCGTGCGCGCGGTGGCCGGCGAGAAGACGGCGTTTGCCTATTCCGACGACCTGAGCGAGGACTCGCTGCTCGACGCCGCGCGCACCGTGCGCACCATCGCCGCGGCAGGGCAGAACAAGCGCGTGAAGCTGGCCCGGCCGGTGCGCGTGGCCGGCAGCCGCGTGCTGTACGCGCCCACCGACCCCATCGCCACGCTGGACAGCACGCAGAAGGTGGCGCTGCTGGAAAAGGTGGAAAAGCTCGCTCGCGCCAAGGACCCGCGCATCGCGCAGGTGATGGCCAGCCTGGGCGCCGAATACGACGTGGTGCTGGTGGCCCGCGCCGACGGCACACGTGCCGCCGACGTGCGGCCGCTGGTGCGGCTGAACGTGACCGTGATCGCCGAGCAGACGGTGGGCGGCGTGGTGCGGCGCGAGGTTGGTTCGGCCGGCGGCGGCGGGCGCTTCGGCCTGGGCTATTTCCAGGACGACGTGATCGAAAGCTACGTGCAGCACGCCGTGAATGCCGCGCTCACCAACCTGGAAAGCCGCCCCGTGGCTGCCGGCGAGATGACCGTGGTGCTGGGCCCCGGCTGGCCCGGCGTGCTGCTGCACGAAGCGGTGGGTCACGGCCTGGAGGGCGACTTCAACCGCAAGGGCAGCAGCACCTTCGCCGGCCGCGTGGGCCAGCGCGTGGCGGCCAA
>JAABPT010000119.1 GCA_011391855.1 Burkholderiales bacterium | reverse complement strand
CGACACCGGCGTGGGCGTGTGCGGCAAAGACGGCCAGAGCGTGCCGGTGGGCGTGGGCCAGCCCACGCTGCGCATCGAGCGGCTGACGGTGGGCGGCACGGCCTGAGGCGAGCACATTCGCTCGTAGACCGCTGACCTTGGAGATGGCGATGGACTCAATGTTGATCAACCGCGACCCCGACATCATGAGCGGGGCTCCGTGTTTCACCGGAACACGGGTTCTCGTGCAGAACCTATTCGACTACCTCGAAGGCGGTTCGTCGCTGGAAGACTTCCTGGAGGACTTTCCCTCTGTGAGTCGCGCGACTGCGGTGGCGGTTCTCGAAGCGGCTCGCGTGCGTTTGTTCGACGATGCGCCTGCTGCTTGACGAGTCGGTCCCGAGGCGGCTGGGCAAGTACCTGCCCCGGCATGAAGTCCGTACCGTCGTGGAGATGGGCTGGGGAGGCGCCAAGAACGGCGCCTTGCTTGCACTGGCCGCACCGCGCTTCGACGCCTTTGTCACTGTCGACAAGAACCTGCCGTATCAGCAGAACTTGAAATTGTTGCCTGTTGCCGTTGTGGTGTTGAATACCCGGTCCAATGAGCTTCACGCGCTCGTCGAGTTGCTGCCCGAGCTGGAAGTCGCACTTGCGAAACTGACACCAGGCAGCTGCCTGCAGGTCGGGCGCCAGCCCTGAACCCGGCATGACACGGCGTTGCGCTGGCCTGGCATGACCGAACCCCTGGTTCTGACCGATATCGAAGCCGCCGCCGCGCGGCTGGCCGGGCAGGTGTTGGACACGCCTTGCGTCGAGTCGAAGACGCTGGGCCAGATCGTCGGCTGCCAGGTCTTCCTGAAATTCGAGAACCTGCAGTTCACGGCCTCGTTCAAGGAGCGCGGCGCGCTCAATAAGCTGGCGGCGCTCGTCGAATCGGGCGTGCCGATCAAGGGCGTGATTGCCGCTTCGGCCGGCAACCATGCGCAGGGCGTGGCCTACCACGCGCAGCGCCTTGGGCTGCGTGCCGTGATCGTGATGCCGCAGCACACGCCCACCGTGAAGGTGGAGCGCACGCGCGGCTTCGGTGCCGAGGTGGTGCTCACGGGCGACAGCTTCGACGAGGCGCGGGACCACGCCTTCGCGTTGGCCGAAGCGCAGGGCCTGACCTTCGTGCACCCCTTCGATGACCCGCTGGTGATCGCCGGCCAGGGCACCATCGGCCTGGAGATGCTGCTCGCGCAGCCGCAGCTCGACACGCTGGTTATCGCCGTGGGCGGCGGCGGGCTCGTCAGCGGCATCGCCACCGCGGTGCGTGCGCTGAAGCCCGGAGTGGAAATCATCGGCGTGCAGACCAGCCGCTTCCCGGCCATGGTCAACGCCATCAAGGGCACGACGTACCCGCAGGGCAGCAGCACCATCGCCGAGGGCATTGCGGTGGGGCAGCCGGGCAGGATCACGCGCGAGATCGTGCGCGAACGCGTCGACGACCTGGTGCTCGTCGAAGAAGGCGACATCGAGCAGGCCGTGCTGATGCTGCTGGAGATCGAGAAGACCGTCGTCGAAGGCGCCGGTGCCGCCGGGCTGGCGGCGCTGCTCAAGGATCCGGCGCGCTTTGCCGGCCGCCGGGTGGGCTTGGTGCTGTGCGGCGGCAATATCGACCCGCTGCTGCTGGCCGCGATCATCGAACGCGGCATGGTGCGCGCCGGGCGGCTGGCGCGCATTCGCGTGGCGGCGCGCGACACGCCAGGCGTGCTGGCTCGCATCACGGCCGTCGTGGCCGACGCCGGCGCGAATATCGACGAAGTGCACCACCAGCGCGCGTTTTCCACGCTGCCGGCGCAGAGCGTCGAGGTCGAACTCGTGCTGCAGACGCGCAACCCGGCCCATGTGCAGGCCGTGATCGCCGCCCTGGCGTCGGCCGGCTTCGACGCCCGCGCCTACTGAAACCGGCGGGCCGCCCGGCACGCCCGGGCCGCCGCGGGTGCGCGGCCGCTTCACGGGCCGTTACAAACATGACATGTACGTGGCGGCGCCTGTGCTGCTCTGTGCAGCACAGCGCGGCACAGGCAGGTTTGCCGGAGTCGCGGACTGGCAACCCCGAACCCACCTGCAGGAGCCACATCCCATGCCACTCGAACTCGTCGCCTCCCCGCCCTCGTCGCCCATGGCAGTCCGCATTGCGCGGGCCAAGCGCGCCTACACCACGCGGCACGTACCGGC
>JAABPT010000118.1 GCA_011391855.1 Burkholderiales bacterium | reverse complement strand
GCCGGCCGGCGGCCAGGCCAGCGCGCACCTGAGCCTGGTGCCGGCAAGGCGCGGCTGGCATGCGGTGCCGGCGCTGGTGGTGGAGACGGTGTTCCCGTTCGGACTTTTCCGCGCCTGGACGGTGTGGCGGCCGGCGGCGCGCGTACTGGCCTGGCCGCGGCCCGAGCAGCCGCCGCCACCGCTGCCCGCAGCCGCCGCGGCCGGCAGCGAAGAACGCGGCGGCCAGCGCAGCGCCGGCGGTGAACTCGACGGCGTGCGCCCCTGGCGTCGCGGCGACAGCATGCGCCAGGTGGCCTGGAAGAAGGTGGCGCGCAGCGGTGAACTGGTGAGCCGCGAGACCACCGGCAGCGCCAGCCGCGAACTGTGGCTGGACTGGGCCGACGGCCATGCCGCCGACACCGAGCAGCGCCTGTCGCGCCTGGCCGCCTGGGTGCTGCTGGCCGAACACGAAGGCCTGGACTGCGGCCTGCGCCTGCCCGGCCACACGCTGCCCCCCGGCCAGGGCGACACCCACCGGCGCGCCGCGCTGGAACTGCTGGCGCTGTGGCGCTGAGCGTGGCGACGAGACACCGGCGATGAACCTGCGCCAGCGCCTCACCCACCTGCCGCGCGAGACGCGCGACACGTTGTTCCACCTGGCCGTCATCGGCTGGACCATCGCGCCGCACCTGCTGCACCTGCCCCTGTGGTGCGGTGGCATGGCGCTGGCGCTGCTGGCCTGGCGCGCACGCCTGGCCTGGACCGGCGGCGCCCTGCCCAGCCGCTGGATCGTCACCGCGCTGCTGGTGCTGGCTGCCGGCCTCACGCTGTGGACCGAGCGCACGCTGCTGGGCAAGGAGGCGGGCATCACCATGCTGGTGGTGCTGATGTCGCTGAAGACGCTGGAGTTGCGGGCGCGTCGCGACGCGCTGGTGGTGCTGTTCCTGGGCTTCTTCCTCGTGCTCACGCACTTCCTGTATTCGCAGTCGCTGGGCACCGGGTTGTGGCTGCTGGTGGCGGTGTGGGGCTTGCTCACGGCGCTGGTGCTGGCGCACATGCCGGTCGGCCGGCCACCGCTCATGCGGGCCGGCTGGGTGGCGGCGCGCGCCGCCGCCTTGGGCGTGCCGCTGATGGCGGTGCTGTTCGTGCTGTTCCCGCGCGTCGGGCCGCTGTGGGGCCTGCCGCAGGACGCCACCGGCCGCACCGGACTTTCGGGCAGCCTGCGCATGGGCGGCGTGGCCTCGCTGGCCGAGGACGACAGCATCGCCTTCCGTGTGCGCTTTGCCGGCGCCTCCCCGGCACCGGCGCAGATGTACTGGCGCGGGCCGGTGCTTTCCGACTTCGACGGCCGCGAATGGACCCGCCTGGCTTCCACCTTCCCGGTGACACTGCGGCCGCGGCTGGAACTCGCCGTGCAGGGCGCGCCGCTGCGCTACGAGATGACGCTGGAACCCAGCCGGCTGCCGCTGCTGCCGCTGCTGGAGATGACGCCCGACGACGAGACCAGCGCACCGCGCATCGAAGGCTGGCTGCTGACGCTGCGGCCCGACGGCCAGTGGCAGGTGGACCGTCCGCTGAGCGAGCGTGTGCGCGTGCAGGCCTCGGCCTGGCTGGACCACCGCCACGGTCCGCGCGACAACGTGCTGGGCCTGCGCGACCTGGTGCAGTTGCCGGCCAGCTACAACCCGCGCATGCTGCAGTGGGCGGCGAACCTGCGCGCGCAGCCGGCGTACGCCCAAGCCGACGCGCACGCGCTGGCGCAGGCGCTGCTGCAGCATATCGGGCGTGGCGGCTACACCTACACGCTGGAGCCCGGCGAATACGGCCGCGACGCCATCGACGAATTCTGGCTCGACCGCAAGCTGGGCTTCTGCGAGCACTATGCCACCGCCTTCGTGGTGGCGATGCGTGCCTTCGACGTGCCGGCGCGCGTGGTCACCGGCTACCAGGGCGCCGACCCCGAACCGCAGGACGGCTGGTGGATCGTGCGCCAGCGCCACGCCCACGCCTGGGCCGAATACTGGGTACCAGGCACGGGCTGGGTGCGCATCGACCCGACCTCGGCCGTGGCCCCCGACCGCGTGCAGCGCAGCTTCAGCCTGCGGCCGCCGCCGGGGCTGGTGGCCGGCGCCTTCGACACCATCGACCCCGCGCTGGCGCTGCTTCTGCGCAACGCCTGGGAGTCGGTGAACAACCGCTGGAACCAGTGGGTGCTGAACTATTCGCGCGGCCAGCAGTTCGACCTGTTGCGCCAACTCGGCTTCGAGTCACCCAGCTGGCAGGACCTGGCCACGCTGCTGATCGGCCTGCTGTGCAGTGCCGCGCTGGCCGGTGCCGGCTGGGCCTGGTGGGACCGCCGCCGCCAAGACCCCTGGCAACGCCTGCAGCGCCGCGTGCAGCAGCGGCTGGCCGCGCTCGGGGTGACGGTGCTCCCGCACCATGCGCCGCGCACGCGCGCCGAGCGGGTGCGCGGCGCGATGGGCGCACGCGGCGAAGCGCTGGCCGCCCTGCTGGAGGCGCTGGACCGCGAGCGTTATGCCGGCGGCACGGTGTCGCTGCGGTCGTGGTGGCGGCGTTTCAGCGCCACCGCGCGCGGCGCCGCCCGGTAGCGTTGCCGGCTGCCGATAATCCGCGCATGACCCTGCTTGCGTGCTGGCGCCCGGCCCTTGTCGTTGTCCTCGCGGCCACCTTGGCCTGGCCGGCCGCCGCCGCGCCGCGCCCGGACGGCAAGAAGTCGGTGCGCGCCGCGGCGGTGGCGCCGAGCTACGCCGGCCACCCCGAAGCCCGTCGCTTCGCCGCCGAGGCGGCCGAACGGCGCGGCTTGCCGCAGGAATGGCTGGCAGGGCAACTGGCGCAGGCGCGCCGCGTGGGTGCCGTGCAGAAACTCGTGATGCCGCCACCGGCCGGCACGGCCAAGAACTGGGCCGCCTACCGGGCGCGCTTCATCGAGCCGCAGCGCATCGACGCCGGCGTCGCCTTCTGGCAGGCCAACGAGTCGGCGTTGCAGCGCGCCGAACAGCGCTACGGCGTGCCGGCCGAGGTGGTGGTGGGCGTCATTGGCGTGGAGACCTTCTACGGCCGGATCACCGGCAACTACCGCATCATCGATGCGCTGGCGACGCTGGCCTTCGACTTCCCCGCCGGCCGCAGTGACCGCAGCGCCTTCTTCCGCGGCGAATTGGAGGAATTCTTCGTGTGGTGCGCGCACGAAGGCGTCGATCCGCAGACGGTGAGGGGCTCTTTCGCCGGTGCCATGGGCCTGCCGCAGTTCATGCCCGGAAGCATCAACCGCTGGGCCGTGGACCACGACGGCGACGGCCACGTAGACCTGCTGGCCAGCGCCGCCGACGCGGTGGGCAGCGTGGCGAACTACCTGCAGGTTCACGGCTGGCGGCCGGGCCTGGCCACGCACTATGAAGTGGCCGTGCCGGTGGACGCCACCGACCGCGCGCTGCTGCTGGGCCCGGACATCCTGCCCACCTTCAGCGCCGCGCAGTTTGCCGAACGCGGCGCCGTGCTGGATGAGGCGGGCCGCTCGCACGCCGGCCCGTTGGCCCTGGTGCAGGTGCACAACGGCGACCAGGCCCCCAGCCATGTGGCCGGAACGCAGAATTTCTACGCCGTCACGCGCTACAACCAATCCAGCTACTACGCGCTGGCGGTCATCGAACTCGGCCGCGCCGTGGCGGCGGCGCGCGCCACGCGCTGAGATTTGCCCCCTCTCCCACTCGTGGGAGACCACCCTCACCCCGGCCCTCTCCCGCCCTGCGGGAGAGGGAGAAGCCCCATTCAGCGGTCCCCGGCCAGCCCAGCCTGGTCGACGAGGAAGGCATATTCGCGCGCGATCTCGCCCAGCACCTCGAAGCGCCCCGAGGCGCCGCCGTGGCCGGCGTCCATATTCACGTGCAGCAGCAGCGGGTGGGCGTCGGTCTTCTTCGCGCGCAGCCGGGCCACGTATTTCACCGGTTCGAAATACTGCACCTGCGAGTCCCACAACCCGGTCAGCACCAGCATCGCCGGGTAGGGCTGGGCGCGGATGTTGTCGTAGGGTGAATACGACAGCATGTAGTCGTGCGCGGCCTTCTGCCGCGGGTCGCCCCACTGCGTCCATTCGTTGGCGGTGAGCGGGATCGTCTCGTCGAGCATCGTCGTCACCGCGTCGACGAAGGGCACGTCGAGCACGATGGCGCGGTAACGCGCACCGGCCTCGTTGGCCACCACGCCCATGAGCAACCCACCGGCCGAGCCGCCACTGGCAAAGACCTTGTCCTGCGCGCCCCAGCCGGTGCGCACGAGCGCTTCGGTGGCGTCCACGAAATCGTTGAAGGTGTTCTTCTTGTTCATCAGCCGGCCGTCTTCGTACCAGCCCTGGCCGAGTTCGGCGCCGCCGCGCACGTGCGCCAGAGCGACGACGAAGCCGCGGTCCAGCAGGCTGGGCCGGTTGGACGAGAACTCGGGGTCGTAGGAACTGCCGTAGGCCCCATAGCCGATGACGAGCAGTGGTGCCGTGCCGTCGGCGCGCGCGCGGTCGCGCCGCCACGACACGGTGACCGGGATGCGCTGGCCGTCGCGCGCTGGCGCCCACAGCCGTTCGGTGGCGTACAGGCTGGCGTCGTAGCCGGGCACGGGCTGCACCTTGCGCAGCACACGCTGGCCGCTGGCCAGGTGCAGGTCCCAGGTGGCGCGCGGCTGCACCATCGAGGTGACGGTGTAGCGCAGGTGCGCGGCACGCGGGTCGCGGTTGTCGCCCAGTGCCACCGTGCTGGCCGGCGCGGCGGCCACCGGCTGCCAGCGGCCACCGGCCAGCAGGCGCACGCGGCTGTCGGCGTCCACGCGTTCCTGCACCGCGATGCCGCGCCGCAGCAGCACGAAGTCTTCCAGCGTGGCTTGCTCTCGGCCCGGCACCAGCGTGCGCCATAGCCTGCGGTCGTCGGGCGCGCGCTGCGGCGCGCTGACGAGTTTGAAATTCACCGCGCCTTCGTTGGTGCGGATGACCCAGCGGCCGTGCAGATGGTCGGCCGTGTGGCGCACCTTCTCGCGCCGCGCCAGCACCGTGCGCACGGGGCTGCGCGGAGTGTCAGCAGGCACCACGCGCGTCTCGGTGGTGTCGAAACCGCTGACCGTGATGACCACGTAGCGGCGCGAGGCACTGTTGTGCACGGAGACGAACAGCGTCTTGTCGGCTTCCTCGAACACCATCACGTCGGCCGCCGCGTCGGTGCCCAGCGTGTGGCGCCACACCGGCCCGCTCTGCAGCGTGACCGGGTCCTGGCGCACATAGAACAGCGTGCGGTTGTCGTTGGCCCAGGCCAGGTCTTCCAGCACGCCGGGAATCGCGTCGGCATAGGTCAGTCCGGTGCGCAGGTTGCGAAAGCGCAGCGTGTGGATGCGGCGGCCGCCGGTGTCCTCGGTCCAGGCCAGGATCTCGCCATTCGGGCTGACGGCCGTGGAGCCGACGCGGTAATAGGCCTGGCCCGCGGCCAGCGCGGGCTGGTCCAGCACCACCTGGCGCGGCGCACGCGCATCGGGCCGCTCGGGCTTGCCCCGCTGGCGCATCAGCACCGGATATTCGGCGCCGGCCTTGAACTCGCTCCAATACCACCAGCCCTGGTCGTAGACGGGCGGCGTGTCCTCGTCCTCCTGGATGCGCGAGCGCATCTCGGCCACCAGTTGTTCCTGCAGCGCCTGCAAGGGCGCCATCATCGCCGCTGTGTAGGCGTTCTCGGCTTCCAGATGGCGCAGGATCTCGGGCCGCTTGGCCTTCGGATCGTCGTCGCGCAGCCAGTGGTATTCGTCGACGCGGTCGCCGTGCGGGCTCTGCACGACATGCGGGACGACCGGCGCCACAGGCGGCGTCGGGGTCTGGGCCGCGGCGGCGGCGGCGGCGGTGAGCAAGGTCATGAGCAGGGGCAAGCAGTGGCGCACGCGGGGCATGATAAGCATCGATCGGCAGCTCGATGCAGACGCTGGGCAATTCGGCCGAGGCCTTCCGCCTGACCGAGAGAG
>JAABPT010000117.1 GCA_011391855.1 Burkholderiales bacterium | reverse complement strand
GAAGTCCAGCGACGTGAGCGCCAGGATGCCGCCGCTCATGCGGAAGGGCAGGAAGGTGATCACCGGCGTCATCGAATTGGGCAGCACGTGACGGTGGATGATCTGCCAGTTGCTCAGGCCTAAAGCACGCGCCGCCTTCACATATTCCAGGTTGCGGTTGCGCAGGAATTCGGCGCGCACGTAGTCACTCAGGCCCATCCAGCCCCAGAGGCTCAGCAGGATCAGCAGCAGCAGCAGGCTGGGCTCGAAGATCGAGGCGAAGATGATCAGCAGGTAGAGCTCGGGCACGGCACCCCAGATCTCGACGAAGCGCTGCAGGAAGAGGTCGATGCGGCCGCCGAAATAGCCTTGCAGCGCGCCGGCGGCAATGCCGATCAGCGTGCCGGTGACAGTGAGCGCCAGTGCGAACCAGACGCTGACGCGAAAGCCGTAGACCAGCCGAGCCAGCATATCGCGGCCCTTGCCGTCGGTGCCCATCCAGTGCTCGGCGCTGGGTTCGCCGGGGTGCAGCACGGGGCTGAAATAGTTGATCGAGTCGGCCGAGTGCGGGTTGAAGGTGGTCAGCGCCCAGTTGCCGGGTCGGGCCAGCACTTCGGCGATGAGCGGGTCCTTCCAGTCGGTGGGCGTGTCGAAGTCGCCGCCCAGCGCCGTTTCGCTGGGGTTGCTGAACATCGGCGCGTACCACTGGCCGTCGATACGCGCCACCAGCGGGCGGTCGTTGCTCAGCACTTCGGCGAAGGTGGCCAGCACCAGCATCGCCAGAAAGATCCACAGCGCCCAGGTGCCCAGCCGGTTGCGCCGGAAGCGCGCCCAGGCGCGCTGGCCGGGCGATTGCGGCTTGGCCGCAGCGGCCGGCAACGGGCCCATCGGGGTGTCGAGAACGGCACTCATGTCGGTTCCAGGTTGTGCGGGCGCGTGCTCAGCGGCCCACGCTGCCGAACTGCACGCGCGGGTCGACCACCATGTAGAGCAGGTCGCTCACCAGCTTGACGACGAGCGCGATCAGCGTGAACAGGTACAGCGAGCCCAGCACCACCGGATAGTCGCGGCGCACCACGCTTTCGTAGCTGAGCAGGCCCAGGCCGTCCAGCGAGAACAGCGTCTCGATGAGCAGCGCGCCGGTGAAGAAGGCGCCAATGAAGGCGGCCGGAAAGCCGGTGACGAGCGGGATCAGCGCATTGCGGAAGATGTGCTTGTAGAGCACGCGGCGCTGGCTCAGGCCCTTGGCGCGCGCCACCAGCACGTATTGCTTGCGAATCTCCTCGACGAAGGTGTTCTTGGTGAGCAGCGTCACCACCGCAAAGCTCGTGATCACCAGGCAGATCAGCGGCAGCGTCAGATGCCAGAAATAGTCCTTCAGCTTGGCGAACGTGCTGAGCTCTTCCCAGTTGTCGCTGGTCAGCCCGCGCAGCGGAAAGACGTCGAAGAAGCTGCCGCCGGCAAACAGCACGATGAGCAGGATGCCGAGCACGAAGCCCGGGATGGCATAGCCCAGCAGCACGAAGAAGGTGGTGGCGATGTCGAAGCGCGACCCCTCGCTCACCGCCTTGGCCACGCCCAGCGGGATGCTGATGAGGTAGCTGATGAAGAAGGTCCACAGCCCCAGCGACATGGATACCGGCAGCTTTTCCTTGATCAGCGCCCACACCTCCTTGTTCTGCAGGAAGCTCTTGCCCAGGTCGAACCGGGCGAAGCCGGCCAGCATCTCGAAATAGCGCACATGCGCCGGCTTGTCGAAGCCGTAGAGCTTCTTCAGCTCCTCGACCTGTTTCTTGTCCAGGTCGCGCCCGGCCTTGTAGCCGCCGGTGTCGCCGCCCTGGCCGGCGCGGGCCTCGGCCATGATCTGCTCCACGGGGCCGCCGGGGACGAACTGCATGACGATGAAGGTGATGGTCAGCACGCCCAGCAGCGTGGGAATCATCAGCGCCAGTCGCTTGAGGATGTAGGGCAGCATGGTTCAGCCTCTCAGGCGGCTTTCAGCGGCAGCGATTGGTCCCACCAGGTCCACAGCGGCCAAGGCGCCCATTCGACGAAGCCGTTGATCAGCGTGTCGGCCTGGAAATACGGCGGCTGCTTGTCCGGCCGGCCGAACTTGTTCCAGAACGAGATGGGTTCGCGCGCCGCCCACAGGTCGGGGATCTGCCAGAAGTTCCACATCACGATGCGGTCCAGCGCGCGCGCGGCGTCGCGCAGCTGCTCCAGCGTGGTGGCGCGGTTCATGGCGTCGATCATGGCGTCGACGGCGCGGCTCTTGACGCCGCGGAAATTGCTGTTGCCCTCTTCGTCGGCCGACTTGCTGCCGTAGATGGCGGCCTGGTCGGCGGCGGCCGGCAGCGTGAAGCGGCCTTCGACGATGACGACCATGTCGAAGTCGTACTGCTCCAGGCGTCGGCGGTAGAGCGCAAAGTCCACCAGCCTTTCGTTCAACTCCACGCCCAGCTTCTTCAGGTTGCGCTGCCAGTCCACGATATTGGCCGTTCGCGGCACCATGTACTCCACGACCAGCGGCTCGCCGCTGGGCAGGCGCAGCTTGCCGTCGGTGCCGAGCTTGCAGCCGGCCTGCTCGAACAGCTCGCGTGCCTTCAGCAGGTTCTGGCGCAAGCCCTTGGGGTTGTTGGCGGTGCTGGGCGCCACGAAGGCCGGCCCGAAGACGCGAGGCGGAAGTTCGGCACGGAAAGGCTCCAGCAGCTTCAGCTCGCCCGGCCCGGGTGTGCCCTGGGCCGCGAACTCGGAGTTGTTGAAGACGCTGCTGGCGCGCGTGAAGACACCCGTCTTGTTGAGGGTGTCGAAGTCGTAGGTGTAGCCCAGCGCCTCGCGCACGCGGACATCCTGGAATTTGGGGCTGCGCAGATTGAGCTGGTAGCTCTGCAACTGCTGACCGAAGCCGGTGTCCAGGCTCTCTTTCAGGATGCGCTGATCGGCCCACTTCACGCCCTTGTGCTTGCGCACCCAGGCGCGCGAGCTGTACTCCTTGTACAGGTCGAACTCGCCGGCCTTGAAAGCCTCGAAGGCGACCTCGTTGTCCTGGTAGTTGCGGTAGACCACGCGCTCGAAATTGAAATGCCCGCGCCGCACCGGCAGGTCACGCCCCCAGTACTGCGGGTTGCGCTTGAATTCGATACGCCGCGGCATGTCGATCTTGTCGATGACATACGGGCCGCTGGCGATGGGCAACTCGGTGACGATCTGGTCGAAAGGCTTGACGGGCTGGCCCGGCACCCAATCCGCCGCCTGGCCCCACTTGCGGCTGAACACCGGCAGCGTGCCGGCGTTGAAGACCTGGTCGCGCGACTTCTCCTTGAATTCGAAGCGCACGGTGCGCGCATCGCGCACCAGCACGCGCGCGATGCCGGCCACCGCCGTCTGGTAGGCGGGCGACGCCCCCTTGCTGGCCAGCATCTCGAAGCTGTGGCGCACGTCCTCGGCCAGCACCGGGTCGCCGTTGCTGAAGCGTGCCGCCTCGCGCAGCCGGAACGTCACCGCCGACAGGTCCGGCTCCACGAACAACGCCTCGGCGAGCAGGCCGTACATGGCCATCGGCTCGTCCTGCGACAGGTGGCACAGCCCTTCGACCATCCAGATCAGGACGCCGGCCGGTGCATTGCCGCGCGTCGTCCATGGGTTGTACTTGTCGAAGCTGCTGCGGCGGTCGGGGTTGCGCAGGCGGATCGTGCCGCCCACGGGCGCGCGCGGCTGCACGTAGTCGAAGTGCGTGAAGCCGGGGCCGTATTTGGGTGCGCCATAGGCGGCGTAGGCATGCACCCAGCGGCCAGTGAAATCGCCGCCCGCGCCACCGTCGTCGGGCGCGGCCGCCGCGGCCTTCACATTCGGCGCCGCGTGCAGCGTGCCGGCCAGGGGTGTGCCCAGCAGCAGGGCCGCCAGGCGGCGGCGCGCCTGGTCGATTTCACCGCTGCAGGTCACGCCGCTTTCTCCGCCTTCTTGTCGGCCGGCTTGAGCAACGCTTCGCAGGCCGCGCGCTGGCCGTCAGCGGCATCCACCTTCGGGCACAGGCGGTCCAACTGCGCCTGCAGCCGGCGCAGCACGGCGGTCTGCTTGCCGTCGGCGTTCCAGGCCAGGAGCTTGTTGCCCATGCGCTGCAGCGAACGCACGCTGCGGCCTTCGAAGGCGCCTTCGTCGCGCGCCGCTTCGGCCAGCAGTTGCGCAGCCGTCTTCTCGATGCGTGCGGCGTCCTGCGGTGCCAGGTCCACCAGCGCGCTGAAATAACCCGACCCCCACTGCAGCCGCGTCGCCGGGCCTTCGCTCTTCTCGAAGGCCTGGGCGTACCAGTCCAGCGCTTCCGCGTTGCGGCCCTGCTGGCGCGCATTGCCGCCGAGCTGGCTCATCAGGTAATAAGGCGAATGGCTCTTGGCGAGGTTGGCCTTCAGCAGCGCATCGCTCTCGTCCCACAGCCCGGCGCGGCCCAGCACACCGGCGGCGTAGGTGATGACGGACTGGCGCTCGTAGCCGTCGGTAATGTCGCGGTCGGCGCGCGCCACGTGATCACGCACGTCCTTGAGCAGCGGCGCCGCCAGCTGCACCTGCGCGTCCTCCTTGGGCAATTCCAGCCGCGCCAGTTCCACGCGGCCGTGCAGCGCCGCCATGCGGTCGCCGCGCGACAGCGTGGCATCGGCCTCCAGCCGGCGCAGGGCCGTGTCGAAATTCGCCGCCAGCGGCGCGCGGCCGGCGCTGCCCTCGGGTTCGAGCACGCGCACCATGGCCGCGGCGTCGCTGCCGCTGAAGGTGTCCATCTGCGCACGTGCCATGGCCGGGTCGGCCAGCACGCGGTTGACGCGGCTGCGCAGCGCGGCGTCGGGCTTCACGCCCTGGCCGTCGTCGCTGGCCGCCACCGCCTTCAGCCACAGCCGCGTCTGCGTTTCCGCGTCGGCCGCGGGGCTGGCCACCGCCAGTAGCACCAGCGTGGGCGGCACTTCGGCGCGCGGCAGCAGTTGCTGATCGTCGGTGCTCCAGGAATAGAAGGCCAGCAGCTTCCATTCGTTGGCCGGCAACGCCTTGCCGGCCAATGCGTCGGCCAGCACGGCCTTCGCCGGCCGCCCGCCGGCCAGGCCGAGCTGCAGCAGCGCCATCACCTGCGGCGCGTCGGCTTCGCCCGGCAGCCGGGTGATCTCGGCGCCTTCGGGCGTGAACAGCACCATCGTCGGATACCCGCTGACCTTGAAGCGGCGACCCAGCTTTTGTGCCCCCGGCCGGTCGCCGTCCACGTGCACGGCGACGAAGCTCTTGGACAGCGCGGCGAAATCCTGGCGGTTGAAGAACGTGGCCTTGAGCTGGTTGCACGGCGGGCACCAGGTGGCGCCCCAGTACAGCAGAACGGGCTTCTTCTCGGCCCGGGCCTGGGCAAAGGCGCGTTCGATATCGGCGTCGGCCGCGGCCGGCAGCCAGGCCACGTTGGTGGACGGCAGCCCGGGCGCGGCAGCAGCCGGCCCGGCCAGCAGCGCGGTGGCCAGGGCCAGCGCGGACAAGGCGGCGTTCAAGGTGCGCATCGAAGTGGACCTCCGGCGTGGGGCGTCGCAGGTCCGGGCGATGGCTTCTGGCCTTCGCCGGCCCGTCGGGCGCGGTGGCAAAAGAGGCGGATTGTGCGCTGGCCGCCCCGGCCCCGTGGCGCGGACTTGCCCCCGAAGTGCGGGGCGCCTGGGCTCTGGCTGGCGCTACTCGGTGACCTGCACGCCCTTCCAGAAGGCCACGCGGTCCTTGATCTGCGCCGCGGCTTCCTTGGGCTCGGGGTAGAACCACACGGCGTCGGGATTGGCGTCGCCGTTGACGAACAGCGTGAGGTAGCTGGCCTGCCCCTTCCACGAACACATGGTCTTGGTATTGCTGGGCAGCGTGCAGTCCCGCTTCAGCGCGGCAGCCGGGAAATAGTGGTTGCCCTCGACGACCACGGTGTCGTCGCTCTCGGCCACGACGGTGCCTTTCCAGACGGCTTTCATCGCTGCACGCTCCAGGTGAATTTTCGGAGCGGCCAGCGTACCACCAGCGCTGCTGA
>JAABPT010000116.1 GCA_011391855.1 Burkholderiales bacterium | reverse complement strand
GGCAGCGGCTATATCGCCGGCTTCCTCATCCGACAGCTGGTGGCCGAAGGCTGGACGGTGCACACCACTGTGCGCAGCCTGGCGCGGGAAGCGGCGGTGCGGCAATTGCTGGCCGTCGACGACAGCCGGGTCAAATTCTTTGCCGCCGATCTGAACGCCGACGCCGGCTGGGCCGAGGCCATGGCCGGCTGCCGCTTCGTGGCCCATCTGGCCTCGCCGCTGCCGGCCGGCGTGCCCCGGAGTGCCGACGACCTGATCGTGCCGGCACGCGATGGCGCCCTGCGCGCCCTGCGCGCGGCCAAGGCCACGGGCGTGCAACGCTTCGTCATGACGTCTTCAGTGGCGGCCATCGCCTATGGCCGCGGCCGCGGCGTGCACCGCTTCACCGAGGCCGACTGGACACAACCCGACCGGCGCGGCCTCTCGCCCTATATCCAGTCGAAGACCATCTCCGAGCGCGCGGCGCGCGACTGGGTGGCGCGCGAAGGCGCCGGCCTCGAGTTCTGCACCATCAACCCCTCGGTGGTGCTGGGGCCGGTGTGGAGCCGCGACTATTCGGCGTCGGTCGTCATCCTGAAGAAGCTGCTCGACGGCAGCCTGCGTGGCTGCCCGGACATCGGCTTCGGCGTCGTCGACGTGCGCGACGTGGCCGACCTGCATGTGCGCGCACTCCAGGCGCCAGGCATGACCGGCGAACGTTTCATCGCCTCCGGCCGTTTCATGAAGCTGCGCGAGATCGCCGACGTTCTGCGCGCCGCTTTGGGCCCACAGGCCGGCAAGGTGCCCACGCGCAACGTGCCCGACTGGCTGGTGCGCGTGACGGCCTTGTTCGACCGGCGGGCCCAGGCCGCCCTGGGTGAACTGGGTTCGGTACGCCACCAGGACGCGTCGCACGCCAAGGCGGTTCTCGGCTGGACCACGCGGCCGGAGGAGCAAAGCATCGTCGACTGCGCGCGTTGCCTCATCGAACTGGGCATCGTCAAGCCCTGATCGGCGTGGCCCGCGGCCGCGCTTGAAAGTGACCATGCCACCTGTCGCCCCCATCTTCATCAGTTACCGCCGCGACGACGCATCCGGCCACGCACGCGCCGTGGAACAAGCCCTGGCGCGGCATTTCGGCGCCGACCGGGTGTTCATCGACGTCGACGACATCGTGGCTGGCGAAGCCTTCGAATATCGCCTGCGCACCGCCGTCAAGGGCGCTGGCGTGATGCTGGTGCTGATCGGCCGCCGCTGGCGCGGTGAGCGGCTGAGCGGCCCGAACTGCCGCCGCGCCTGTTCGACGAAGGCGACTTCGTGCACCGGGAAGTTGCCACCGCGCTGGCCGCTGGCGTGCCTGTGTTGCCCCTGCTGCTGGACGACACGCCCATGCCCAGCCCCGCCGAATTGCCGGCCGACCTGCAGGCGCTGACCGGCCGCCACGCGCTGGGCCTGGACCACCGGCGCTTTGCGGCCGATATCGATCGCCTGGTGACGGCATTGCAGACCTGGGTACCGCTCGCCGCAGCCGCGCCTGCGGTGCCTGCCGCGGCGCAAGCCGGCCCCGCCGCGGCGACGACACGCGGGCTCTCGCGGCGCAGCGTGCTGCTGGGCGCCGGCATCGCGGCGTTGGCCGCCGGCACCTGGTGGCTGGTCGCGCGCCAGCCCGGATCCGGCACCGCAGCCGATGACAGTGCAGCCGCTGCAGCAGCCGGTCAGGGCCGTGCCGCGATCAACGGCCCCTGGATCGCCGACGTGCCCTATGCCTGGCTGCCCGAGCCGAAGCGCGAGCGCTTCGTCTTCAGCGGCGACGGCGCGCGCGTCATCGGCACGGCGTCATTCCTGGGCGTGGACCGGCTGGTGCAGGAGGGCCGATTCGAGGCGGGCGAAGGCCTGCAGTTCGTCGTCCAAACCAGCGAAATGGCCGGCAGTGCATTGCGCGAGGTGCTGCACCGCTACCGCGGTGTGTTGCAGCCCGACGGCCTTCACTTCCAGCTGCAGACCGAAGGCGCCAGCCAGCCGCATGCGCCGCTGCGCTTCATCGCGCGCCGGGCAGCGCCGGCCACCGTGCCGGCGGCAGCCTCTTCAGAACGCTGAAAAAGCAGCCAGAGCCGCCTGCGCTCGCACCCGCTCAAGCCTCTCCGCCGAAGCGCTTGATGAGGTTGTCGATGTACTTCTCGACCAGCTTCTCGAATTCGCCCTGCACCACCGGCACCACCACCATCTTCATGAGCCCGGGCAGCGCCACGTTGACGGTGCCGCTGACCTTGAATTCCAGCGCCGTGGACTTCTTCTGGTCGCTGATCTTCCAGCTGCCGCCCACCAGCGCATTGCCCACGCCCGGCACCGGTGTCCACACCACCGAACCCTTCTTGCGGTCGGACACGTATTTCGACGCATAGACGGTCTGGATATTCACCTGCGCCGTGCCCACCTTGGCCATCTCCCAGCGGTAGACGCCGTCGCCCATGTCGACGAGCCTGTCGACCTTGGGGAAGTGGCTCACCGATTCGGGCACGTCCGCAAGCAGGTCGAACACCTCCTTGAAGGGCGACTTGACGGCAAATTCGTAGCCCAGGTCGATGGCGACGGTAACGGTCATGGCGGAGTCTCCTTGTCTCTTTGGTGGAAGCGGTGGGTCAGTGTTTTTCGCCGGCCCAGGGCAGCATCATGGCCACCAGCAGCAGCTTTTCGAATTCGGGCTCGAAGCGGTCGATGATGTCCTGCGGCTTGGCGCACAGCCGGCGGTCGGTGATGAGCCCGAACTGAACGCCGCCGGCGTAGCTGAAGATGCTGATGCCCACGCCCACGTGGCCCGAGGCCGGCACCCAGAAGATGGTCTGGCGCAGCGTGGAGCCGCAGAATTTCAGCGGCACGGCGGGGCCGGGCACGTTGGTCATCACCGCCGTGGTCTTCTTCGCAAACAGGCCCAGCACGAAGTCCTGCACCGGCTTGATGAACAGGCCCGTCAGCGCCAGGATGCCAAAGGCCAGCAGCGGCTGGTAGCTGCCCTTCATCTCGCTCATGCGCTGGCGCACGGCATAGACGCGCTCGATGGGGTTCTCTATGCCCACCGGCAGCACCAGCGGCGCCAGGCCGAAGCGGTTGCCCAGCTGCCAGGCCTTTTCCAGCGGCCGCAGGTTCACCGGCACCATGGCGCGGATCTCCTTGCCCACCGGGTCTTCGCCGCGGTCGCGCAGGTACTGGCCGATGGCGCCGGCCACGCAGGCCAGCAGCACGTCGTTGATCGAACACCCCAATGCCTTGCCGATGGCCTTTACGCCGTCCAGCGGCAGCGGCTCGTTCCACGCCACCACCTTCACGCCTTGCGGTTCACCCTTGAGCTGGGTCGGCGAATCGTCGGCCATCAGCGCCAGCGCGGCCGCATCGTTGATCACCTGGATGCCGGAGCGCGCCACCTCCAGCGACCCCAGCAGCGGCTCGCGCGGGTTGGCCAGCATGTCCATCGACTTGGTCACACCGCTGCCGTACATGCCGATGGCCTTCACGGTGAAGTCGGTCACCGGTTTGAGCACGGCGTCGGCGAGCCAGTCGCTCTCTGCCGACTCCACGGCCGCGGCGCGCTTGCGGCGCCGCGGCGGGTCGGCACCGCCGTCGGTGATGCTCATCATGACCGAGATGAGCGCGATGCCGTCGCCGATGCAATGGTGGATGCGCGCGACGAGCGCCGAGCCGCCTTCGTAGTGCTCCACCAGGTGGAACTTCCACAGCGGGTGGTTGTGGTCCAGCGCGGTGGTGGCCAGCGTGCCGCACAGCGACTGCAGCGCCGCGCGCGTGCTCTGGCCGCGGCGGCGCTCCAGCTTCACGGGCACCACGTGGCGGTCGATGTCGAAGGCCTCGTCGAAGACCCAGTGCGCGCCGGTGGTGTCCTGCACCGCCTTCTGGCGGAAGCGGTCGTACTTGAGCAGCTTGCTGGTGATGCGCTCGCGCAGCGCTTCCAGCGTGATGGCCGGCGTGAGCAGCCAGATGCCGACGATCATCATCAGGTTGACGTCGTTGTCCATGCGCAGCCAGGCGGTGTCCACGCGCGACATGCGCTCGGCGGCTTGCGGCATCGGGGATCTCCTCTGGGGGGCGGGGCGGGACGGGACGGCCGGGCACGATGCTGGGTAACATGCGGCCCGTCAACCCTGGATTTTCACCCACGAACCACGCAGCACAGGAGACCCCGCCATGGCCAAACTCAAAGCCGCCTTCGAAAAGGCCGTCACCGAGAGCAAGCAGCTGCCCGAGAAGCCGGACAACATGACGCTGCTGAAGATCTACGCGCTGTACAAGCAGGCCACCGAAGGCGACTGCGAAGGCAAGCGCCCGGGCTTCACCGACATGGTGGGCCGCGCCAAGTTCGACGCCTGGGCAGCGATCAAGGGCAAGGGCAACGAAGAGGCGAAGCAGGACTACGTGGACCTGATCGAGTCGCTGAAATAGGGCTTGGCTTCGCCGCGGGACGGCTCCACGCCAGCCGCCGCGGCTATTGCGCCAGCGCCTTCTCGATGCTGGCCACCAGGGCCTTGTCGCCGGGCGTCACGGCGCTGGGAAAGGCGGCCACCGGCTTGCCCTGGCGGTCGACCACGTACTTGTGGAAATTCCACTTCGGCGGCTGCCCCGTGGCCTGCGCCAGGCCTGCGAACAGCGCGTTGGCGTCGCGGCCGGTGACCTTGCTCGGCGCGAACATCGGGAATTTCACGCCGTAGGTGTTGAAGCACAGCTCGGCGATCTTGGCCGTGTCAGCGGACTCCTGGTTGAAGTCGTTCGACGGAAAGCCCATCACCACCAGACCGCGCGCGGCGTACTTGGCGTGCAGCGCCTCCAGGCCTTCGTACTGGCCCGTGTAGCCGCAGTAGCTGGCGGTATTGACCACCAGCAGCACCTTTCCGGCGTACTGGCACAGCGGCTGCGGCTTGTCGTCTTGCAGGCGGCCGAAGGTGTGCTGCAGCAGGGGTGGGCATGTGGCCTGGGCGCCGGGCGCGGCGGACTGCGCACGCGCCGGCGCCGGCAGCGCGACCAGGACGGCGGCCAAGGCGAAGCCGAGGGCAGTGGCGACGATCGGGGCGAGCAGGGTCATGGTCGGCGGCGATGCAGAAGAAGTGGCCAAGGAGTGTAGGCAGGCCGCTGCGACGCCGCCCGGCCGTCCGGCGAAGACCCCGTCAGCGGCTTGTGCCCTTCTTGGCCGCTGCGGTCTTCGCCGCGGCCGCCGTCTTGCGCGCGCCACCGTTGCCGCTCTTGCTGAGCAGGGTGTCCAGGTTCTTCTCGATCTCGTGCTCGATGGTCTTGCTGAAGGCACCGAGCAGGAAGCCGAGCTTGGCGTCCAGGTCGAAATGATCCGGCGCCACGATGAGGCGGCCGCTGACCCCCGTGCGCTTGAATTCCACGGTGTCGCTGAGCTCGCCCTCGATCACCGTGCAGGCCATGTCGAACTTCTGCTCCACCTGCTCGGCCCAGGCCCAGGCGATCTTGCGCGCCTTGGTCAGGCCCAGTTGATGTTCGCGGTGGATGCGGATGTCGGCCATGTCGGGGCGTCCTGTTCAGTTTGAGGCCAGAAGTTTGGCGCGCCGCTCGTCCTTGGGCAAGGCCGCGAGCTGCTGTACCTGGGCATAGAAGCGATCGAAATCGCCGCCGCTGCGCTCGAACAACTGCTCGAAAGCCGGCACCCATTCGAAATAGGCCGCCTGCACGCCGAAGGCAGCATTGTTGGCGCGGGCGAACCAGCCGTCGTAGCCTGAAAAACCGCCCCAGCGCGTGGTCTTGATCGAGGCGTACTCAGCCCGCATGGCGACCAGCACCTCGGCCTTGCGTTCGCGCTTGGCGGCGGTGGGCAGATCGCTGGCGTAGACGGCCTCGAGCTCGCCGCGGGTCTTCAGCGTCAGGGCGCGGAAGTCCTGCCGCCGCGCGTCCACCGCCGCGTACTCGGCGCGCGCCTGTGGCGTGGCCCGTTGCTCCAGCCAGCGCCGGCCGCCGATGCGCTCCACCGCGGTGGCGAAGGACTCGTTGAAGGTG
>JAABPT010000115.1 GCA_011391855.1 Burkholderiales bacterium | reverse complement strand
TGGCCGACGTGCTGCAGACCTATGTCGAACAGGTGCCCGGCACGCTGGCCGGACGCCTGAACGGCAGCGACTTCGGCCTGTGCCTGCCGGTGCACGGCCTGGCGGACGAAACCGCTGCTGCCGTGCACGCGGCGCTCGCCGCCGCCCCGGCGCTGCGCGCCGGCGGCGTGGAGTTCGCGGTGGGCGCGGCCGACGGGCTGGTCGAGACCGGCACCGGTGCGGCGCTGGCGCAGGCCGACGCGGCGCTGGCACGCGCCGAGGCCAGCGGTGGCCTGGCCCTCGGCGGCAGCGCCGGCCTGGCCGCCGATCTGGCCGGAGCCCGCGCCTGGCGCGCGCAGATCGCCGCTGCGCTGGCCGCCGGAAGGACGCGGCTGGGCGAATACCCGATGCTGGCCCGTGACGGCGGCCTCATCCACCTGGAGTGCCCGCTGCGCGTGCAGTTCGAAGCGCACGGCGAGTTTCATGCCGCGGCGCACTGGCTGCCTTTGGCGAGGCGCGGCCGCCTGATGCCGGAGGTCGACCACGCGGCGTTGGGCCTGGCCTTGCTGGCGATCGCCCGCGACGGCCGCCCGCGCGCCGTCCACGTCGCATTGGCCTCGGTGGCCACGCCCGGCTTCGCGGCCGAGGTGGCCCGGCTGCTGCGCGCCGCCCCCGAGGTGGCGGAAAAGCTGTCGCTGGAGTGCACCGAGCCGGCACGCCCGGCCGACTTGCGGGCCTGGGCCGATGCCGCGGCGCTGTGGCGCCGCCATGGCGTGCGGCTGGGCGTGGAACATGCCGGCGCTTCGCCGCAGCAGTTGCTGCGCCTGCAGGACGCCGCCATTCACTATGTGAAGGTCGACGTGCGCCACCTGCGCGGCGTGGCCAGCGCCGAGGCCGTGCACGCCTATGCGCAAAGCCTGGTGGCGCTGATCCACGGCCTGGGACTGAAGGCGCTGGCCGAGGGCGTGGACGACCCCGCCGATCTTGCTGCGCTGTGGTCGCTGGGTTTCGACGGCGCCACCGGCCCGGCCGTCATGCCGCCGGAGCCAGACCCGGACTGAATTTCAGGCTTTCAGCCGATTTCGCCGGCGTGCACCGGGAAGCCGCCACCGCTGCGGCGGTCGGCGAAGAAGTGCTCCAGCGTCTGCCGCACGGTGCGAAAGGCGAGTTGGTCCCAGGGCACCTCGTCTTCGCGGAACAGCCGCGCCTCGATGGTCTCCGGCCCGGGCGCCAGGCTGGTGTCGAGCATGCGTGCGAGGTAGTACAGGTGCACCTGCCCCACGCGCACCACATTCAGCACCGTGTACAAGCCCTGCAGCTCGACATGCGCGCCGGCTTCTTCGTCGGTCTCGCGCAGCGCGCCTTTGGCCGTGCTCTCGCCGAGCTCCAGGAAGCCTGCCGGCAGGGTCCAGAAGCCGTAGCGGGGCTCGATATTGCGCCGGCACAGCAGCACCTGGTCGCCCCACACCGGCAGTGTGCCGACGACGTTGATGGGGTTCTCGTAGTGGATCTCGCCGCAGGCCGTGCAGGTGGCGCGTTCGCGATTGTCGTCGGGCGGAATGCGGTATTCCGCGGCGGCGCCGCAGGCGCGGCAATGCTTGATGCGGCGGAGCGGGAGCATGCGCCGCAGTGTAGCGGCGGGCCGGGCGTAGGATGTCGGCGTGCCCACCACGCCGCAGCCCGCCATGAGTCTCGTCATCGCACCGCCCGCCGCCGTTACCGTGACTTGCACGGGCGGTGGTGAATTTCCCGTCCACCGCATCTATTGCGTGGGCCGCAACTATGCGGAACACGCGCAGGAGATGGGCCACAGCGGCCGCGAGCCGCCGTTCTTCTTCATGAAGCCGGCCGACGCCCTGGTGCCTGTGCGGCACGGCGAGACCGGCGTCATCGACTACCCCGCGCTGACTGCCAACCTGCACCACGAGATCGAGCTCGTGGTCGCCATCGGCCGCGGCGGCAGCGGCATCCGTGCTGCCGACGCGCCGGCGCACATCTGGGGCTACGCCGTGGGCCTGGACATGACGCGGCGCGACCTGCAAAACGAAATGAAGAAGCAGGGCCGGCCGTGGGAAATCGGCAAGAGTTTCGAGCAGAGCGCACCGATCGGCCCCCTGGTACCGATGGCGCAGTGCGGCCAACTGCTGCGCGGCGCCATCACGCTGGCCGTGAACGGTGCGCCGCGGCAGAAGGGCGACCTGCAGGATCTGATCTGGAGTGTCAACGAGACCATCGAACAGCTCAGCGCGGCCTGGACGCTGCAGCCCGGCGACCTGATCTTCACCGGCACCCCCGCCGGCGTGGGCGCGGTGGTGCGCGGCGACTTGATGGAAGGCGCCATCGAGGGCCTGGGCACACTCAAGGTGACGGTGAGGTAAACGGACCATGGAGCTTTACAACTACTTCCGCTCGTCGGCGTCGTACCGCGTGCGCATCGCGCTGGCGCTCAAGGGGCTGGACTACGAATACAAGCCGGTGCACCTGGCGAAGAACGAGCAGTTCACCGAGTCCTATGCCGCCGTCTCGGCGGCGCGGCTGGTGCCGATCCTGCGTGACGGCGAGCACAGCCTGACGCAGTCGCTGGCGATCATCGAATACCTGGATGAAACGCACCCGCAGCCGCCGCTGCTGCCGGCCGCGCCGGCCGAGCGGGCGCGCGTGCGCGCCCTGGCGATGGACATCGCCTGCGAGATCCACCCGCTGAACAACCTGCGTGTGCTGCGCTACCTGGTGCGCGACCTGAAGGTCGGCGAAGACGACAAGAACCGCTGGTACCGGCACTGGGTGGAAACAGGGCTGGAGGTCGTCGAACGCCAGTTGGCCGCGCGGCCCGGCACCTACTGCCACGGCGAGGCGCCCACGCTTGCCGACTGCGTGCTGGTGCCGCAGATCTTCAATGCGAAGCGCTTCGACTGCCGGCTGGAGCATGTGCCGCACGTGATGCGCGTCTTCGACGCCTGCATGAAGCTGGACGCCTTCGAGAAGACGCGGCCCGAGCTCTGCCCCGACGCCGAGTGATGCCGACTGACGCTTCGGTGACCCTGCCGCCACTGCTGTGGCCAGGCTGGCCGGCGGTGCCGGGCGTGTTGGCAGGCATGAGCCAGCGCGCCGGAGGCGTCAGCGTGGGCCGCTTTGCCAGTCTCAACCTGGGTGGCGCGGTGGGCGACGACGCGGCGGCCGTGGCCGAGAACCGCGCGCGCTTCACGGCGGCGCTGGGTGCACGGCCGGTCTGGCTGCAACAAGTTCATGGGGCACGGGTCGTGCGGCTGCATGGTGCTGCGGCCGATGCCGCCTTGCCACCGGCCGACGCCGCCTGGACCACCGACGCCGACATCGCCTGCGCCGTGCTGGTGGCCGACTGCCTGCCGGTGCTGATGACGTTGCGCGACGGCAGCGCGGTAGCAGCGGCGCACGCCGGCTGGCGCGGCTTGGCGGTAGGCGTGCTGGAAGCCACCGTGCAGGCGCTGTGCGCGGGCACGGGCGCCGCGCCTCGCGACATCGCCGCCTGGCTCGGACCGTGCATCGGGCCGCGCCAGTTCGAGGTCGGGGCCGACGTGCTGGCGGCCTTCGGTCAGCCGGCCAAGGCGCCCGATGCGGCGCTCTTCGTCAGCCGGCCACGGCCGGACGGGTCGCCGCGCTGGCTGGCGCACCTGCCGCGACTGGCGCGCCAGCGGCTGCAGGGCGCCGGCGTGGAACTCGTCAGCGAGTCCGGTGCCTGCACCGTGGAAGATGCGTCAAGCTTCTTTTCCTTCCGGCGTGACGGCGTCACCGGGCGCCATGCCGCCGCCATCTGGCGCGGCTGATGTGGCAGCCGTTGTCACCGCCGACGCCTGCGCGGCCACTGCAGCCGCTTCGGCGGCGCGCCGTGCCCGGCCGCGCGCCGGTGTGCCCATGATGTACAGCACCAACGAAAGAGGCAGCGCGCCATAGAGCACGAAGGTGATGACCGCGCCGAACACGGTGCCTTGGCTGGACAAGGCCTCGGCCAGGGCCATCATCAGCACGACATAGATCCAGGCGATTGCGACGAGATACATCGGGGGTCACGGACAAGAGATTGCGGACGAGAGACAGCGTCATGGCAAGGTAAGCCCTCACGCTTACAACCCGAGCGCCGTCACAATCAGAGCGTGCGACGCCACCCAGGGCGCCACCCGCCGGATCGAGGAGACAAGACGATGACCGACAAGACTACGCCAGAACAACCTGCCCCCGCAGGCCCCGCCGATGCATTCGGGGCTGCCATCGGGGGCATGCTGAAGTCGATGCAGGGCCTGAACCTGCCGATGCCGCAGCTGGCGCAGATCCAGTCCGACTACGTCAAGAGTGCCACCGACGTGTGGAACCAGTCGCTGCAGCGGCTGCAGCCGCCCGCGGCGCCGGCCGACGCGGCCAAGCCCGCGGCCATCGGTGACCGCCGCTTTGCGGCCAGCGAGTGGTTGACCAACCCGGCGGCGGCCTTCACCGCCCAGCTCTACCTGCTGAATGCGCGCGCGCTGATGCAGATGGCCGAGAGCGTGGAGGGCGACGCCAAGACCCGGGCGCGCATCCGCTTCGCGGTGCAGCAGTGGATCGACGCCGCCAGCCCCAGCAACTTCCTCGCCCTCAACCCCGAGGCGCTGCAGAAGGCGCTGGCCACCAAGGGTGAAAGCCTCACCACCGGCATGAATCAGCTGCTGGCCGACCTGCGCAAGGGCAGCGTCTCGCAGACCGACGAGAGCGTGTTCGAGGTCGGCCGCAACGTGGCCACCAGCGTGGGCAGCGTGGTGTTCGAGAACGACCTCTTCCAGCTCATCGAATACCAGCCGCTCACCGCCAAGGTGCACGAGCGGCCGATGCTCTTCGTACCGCCCTGCATCAACAAGTACTACATCCTGGACCTGCAGCCTGAGAACTCGGTCATCCGCTACACGGTGGAGCAGGGGCACCGTACCTTCGTGATGAGCTGGCGCAATCCGGACCCGGCGATGGTGGACAAGACCTGGGACGACTATATCGAGCACGGGCCGCTGGCGGCCATCCGTACGGTGCAGGCCATCACCGGCGCCGAGACGATCAATACGTTGGGTTTCTGCGTCGGCGGCACCATCCTGTCCACCGCACTGGCAGTGCTGGCCGCGCGCGGCCAGCATCCGGCGCATTCGGTGACGCTGCTCACGACGCTGCTGGACTTTGCCCACACCGGCATCCTGGACGTCTTCGTCGACGAAGCCTCGGTGCAGTTGCGCGAGATGACCATCGGCGAGAAGTCACCGCGCGGCCCGGGCCTGCTCAAGGGCAAGGAACTCGCCACCGTGTTCAGCTTCCTGCGCCCCAACGACCTGGTGTGGAATTACGTCGTCGGCAACTACCTCAAGGGCGAGTCGCCGCCGCCCTTCGACCTGTTGTACTGGAACGGCGACTCGACCAACCTGCCGGGCCCCATGTACTGCTGGTACCTGCGCCACACCTACCTGCAGAACGACCTCAAGGTGCCGGGCAGGCTCACGGTGTGCGGCGAGAAAGTCGACCTCGGCCGCATCAAGGCGCCGGTGTTCGTGTACGCCTCGCGCGAGGACCATATCGTGCCCTGGCAGGCGGCCTATGCGTCGACGCCGCTGTTCAAGGGCAAGCGAAAATTCGTGCTCGGCGCCAGCGGCCACATTGCCGGCGTCATCAACCCGCCGGCCAAGGGCAAGCGCAGCCACTGGGTGAACGACCAGCTGCCGGCCAGCGCCGACGACTGGTTCGCCGGCGCCACCGAAAAGCCCGGCAGCTGGTGGCCCGAATGGAGCGGCTGGCTCAAGCCGCTGGCAGGCAAGGAAGTGGCCGCCCCCAAGGCGCCGGGGAACCGGCAGTTCAAGGCCATCGAACCGGCGCCGGGCCGCTACGTCAAGGCCAAGGCCTGAACCGAATCGAGCGACGGCGCTGAAGCTCAGCGCATTTGGACGCTAACCCTGATTGACCCGCCCGCGAGTGCACGCCACGCTCTCGGGTTCTAGACACCACCCCAAGGAGAGACAGATGGCAAAGAAAGTGGCATACGTGACAGGCGGCATGGGCGGC
>JAABPT010000114.1 GCA_011391855.1 Burkholderiales bacterium | reverse complement strand
CCCTTGCCGGTGCACGATTCCGACTTCGGCAGCCTGGACGCCGGGGCCGCCTTCACCGGCGTGGTGCTGCTGGTGGAGGACAACATCGTGAACCGCATGATCGGCGCCGAGATGCTGAAGTCCTTCGGCATCGACGTGCTCGAGGCCGAGGACGGCGCGCAGGCGCTCGCGGTGCTCTCGCAGCAGCACGTGGACCTGGTGCTGATGGATATCCAGATGCCGGTGCTGGACGGTTACGCCGCCACGCGCCAGGCGCGCGAGCGCGAAACGAAGTTGCGGCTGCCGCGCGTGCCCATCGTGGCGCTCACCGCCAATGCCTTCGACGAGGATGCCGCCCAGTCGCTGGCCGCGGGCATGGACGCCCACCTGGCCAAGCCTTATTCGCGCGCTCAGCTGTGCGACCTGCTGCAGCGCTGGCTTTAGCCCCAGTTAGCCGCTTCCTGGGCCCGTCTCGGCCCTGCCCCCGTGCGCAGCGTTGGGGCCCTATAAGGCCAGCCGACGCGATTGCATCAGCAGCAAGCCCTCGAAGATCAACGTGTCCACGGGCTCGAAGGGCAGGTCGGTGATCGGCGTGAGCTTGACTGTCGCGCCGCCGGTGATGAACAGCAACGGCTCCTGGCCGGTGCGGTCCAGCAGCTTGCGGTACTGCCGCTCGATGGCGCCGGCAATCGCATTGGCGCCGCCGCTCATGAGCGCGTCGCTGGTGTTGGTGGGGAAGTCGACGACATCGCCGGTGGGCACCTTGAGCCCTGCGGTGCCCATCTCCAGGGCACGCAGCATGGCGCCGAAGCCGGGCAGGATGAGGCCGCCGAGAAATCGCCCTTCAGCGTCGAGTGCGTCCACGGTGACGGCCGTGCCCACCATCACCACCAGTGCCGGTCGCTCCTGTTGCGTGGCCAGCACGCGCGAGTGCGCGCCGGCCAGCGCCACCCAGCGGTCGGCGCCCAGGCGGCTGGGGTGGTCATAGCCGTTGACCAGGCCGGCCTCGTGGGCAGAGGGCACGACCCAATGCGGCTCGATGTCCCACAACTCCATCTGCTGTTCGACGCGGCGGCGCACGGCGTCGCCGGCGACGATGCAGCCCAGCATGCTGGACGGGTGCGGCAACGCGCTCCAGTCGCAATCGGCGAGTTCGTCGATGGTCTCCAGGAAGACCGCGCCCTGGTGCAGCAGCGTGGCGCCGGGGTGGGGCGCCGCATACAGCGCCCACTTGAGGCGGGTATTGCCGACGTCGATGGCCAGGAAGGTCATGGGCTTGAGGGGGTCAGGAGCCGGGGTTGGGGATGCGGCGCGAGCGTAGCAGCGTGGCGCCACCCGGAAGCACGCCGCGAGTGGGGGTAAACCACGACCCCGCAGGCGTCAGGTGGGGGTGGAACGGGCATGGCATCATCAAAAAGCGACGTTGACTCCCACGTCGACTCCGGTGCAGCCGAACCGGAGCCGTTTCACCGCAACGAGTTCAGGGCCATGACCGACCTTTCCGCGGAATTCAAGGCACTGGCCGAGTACCGGCCGGCGCACAAGGTGCGTTTCGTCACTGCCGCCAGCCTGTTCGACGGCCACGACGCAGCCATCAACATCATGCGGCGCATCCTGCAGGGCATGGGGGCCGAGGTCATCCACCTCGGGCACAACCGTTCGGTGGACGAGGTCGTAACGGCGGCGCTGCAGGAAGACGTACAGGGCATCGCGGTGAGTTCCTACCAGGGCGGCCACGTCGAATATTTCAAATACATGGTGGACCTACTGCGCGAGCGTGGCGGCGCGCACATCCAGGTCTTCGGCGGCGGCGGCGGCGTCATCGTGCCGGCCGAGATCCGCGAGCTGCAGGACTACGGCGTGACGCGCATCTACAGCCCCGAGGACGGCCAGCGCATGGGGCTGCAGGGAATGATCGGCGAGATGGTGATGCGCTGCGACACCGACCTCTCGGGCTATGCCCCGAAGGACGTGGCCGCGCTGCAGGGCCACGGCGAAGCCGCCTGGCGCGCCCTGGCGCAGGCCATCACGGCGCTGGAAAACGGCAGCGCAGCCGCCGACTTCAAGGCGGCTCTGGCCGACGCCGCCGCGGCGCAGAAGATCCCCGTGCTGGGCATCACCGGCACCGGCGGCGCCGGCAAGAGCAGCCTCACCGACGAACTCATCCGCCGCCTGCGGCTGGACCAGGGCGACAGCTCGCGCATCGCCGTCATCAGCATCGACCCCAGCCGGCGCAAGAGCGGTGGCGCGCTGCTCGGCGACCGCATCCGCATGAACGCCATCGGGCCGTGGAGCGCCGGTCCGCGGGTCTTCATGCGCTCGCTGGCCACGCGCGACTTCGGCAGCGAAATCAGCCAGGCCCTGCCCGACGTGCTGGCCGCATGCAAGGCGGCCGGCTTCGACCTGATCGTGGTGGAAACCTCCGGCATCGGCCAGGGCGACGCCGCCATCGTGCCGCTGGTCGACGTGCCCATGTACGTGATGACGCCCGAATTCGGCGCTGCCAGCCAGCTGGAGAAGATCGACATGCTCGACTTCGCCGAATTCGTGGCCATCAACAAGTTCGACCGCAAGGGTGCGGCCGACGCGCTGCGCGACGTGGCCAAGCAGGTGCAACGCAACAAGGAAGCCTTCAAGCAACTGCCCGAGCAGATGCCGGTCTTCGGCACCATGGCCAGCCGCTTCAACGACGACGGCGTGACGGCGCTGTACCAGGCGCTGCTGCCGCGCCTGGCGGCACTGGGCATGAAGGCCGCCGAGGGGCGGTTGCCCAAGGTGGCCACCCGGCACAGCACGCACCAGGTGCCCATCGTGCCCGGCGCGCGCGTGCGTTATCTCGCCGACATTGCCGATACCGTGCGCGGCTACAAGCAGCGGGCCCTGGCGCAGTCGCGGCTGGCGCGCGAGATCCAGCAGCTGCGCGCCGCCGCCGCCATGCTCACGGTCGGCAAGCCCGACAAGCCGCGCGCTGCCGAGGCCAGCATCAACCTGGCCGAGCAGCGTGAGACGCGGCTGGACCCGCAGGCGAAGAAGCTGCTGGCCATGTGGCCCGACATGGTGAAGGCCTATGCCGGCGACGAGTACGTGGTGAAGATCCGCGGCAAGGAGCTCCGCACCGCGCTGACGCACACCACGCTGTCGGGCAGCAAGATCCGCAAGGTGGCGCTGCCGAAGTACGAATGCCACGGCGAACTGCTCAAGTGGCTGCTGCTCGACAACGTGCCCGGCAGTTTCCCCTACACCGCCGGCACCTTCGCCTTCAAGCGCGAGAACGAGGACCCGACCCGCATGTTCGCCGGCGAGGGTGACGCCTTCCGCACCAACCGGCGCTTCAAGCTGCTCAGCGAAGGCATGCCGGCCAAGCGGCTGAGCACGGCCTTCGACAGTGTCACGCTGTACGGCAACGACCCGAATCTCCGGCCCGACATCTACGGCAAGGTGGGCAACAGCGGCGTGAGCATCGCCACGCTCGACGACCTGAAAGTGCTGTACGGCGGTTTCGACCTCACGCACCCGGCCACTTCGGTCAGCATGACGATCAACGGCCCGGCGCCCACGATCCTGGCCATGTTCATGAATACGGCCATCGACCAGAACCTGGACAAGTTCCGCGCCGATAACGGCAGGGAGCCCACCGACGACGAAGCGCAGAAGATCCGCGCCTGGACGCTGGCCAATGTGCGCGGCACGGTGCAGGCCGACATCCTGAAGGAAGACCAGGGCCAGAACACCTGCATCTTCAGCACCGAGTTTTCACTGAAGGTCATGGGCGACATCGCCGAGTGGTTCGTGCACCACGACGTGCGCAACTTCTACAGCGTCAGCATCAGCGGCTATCACATCGCCGAGGCGGGGGCGAATCCGATCAGCCAGCTCGCCTTCACGCTCAGCAACGGCTTCACCTTCGTCGAAGCCTATCTGGCGCGCGGCATGCACATCGACGATTTCGCGCCCAACCTGAGCTTCTTCTTCAGCAACGGCATGGACCCGGAATACACCGTTCTGGGCCGCGTGGCGCGCCGCCTCTGGGCGGTGGCGATGCGCGACCGCTACGGCGCCAACGAGCGCAGCCAGAAGCTGAAGTACCACGTGCAGACGTCAGGGCGCAGCCTGCACGCGCAGGAGATCCAGTTCAACGACATTCGCACCACGCTGCAGGCGCTGATCGCGATCTACGACAACTGCAATTCACTGCACACGAATGCCTTCGACGAGGCCATCACCACGCCCACGGAAGACTCCGTGCGCCGCGCGATGGCGATCCAGCTCATCATCAACCGCGAATGGGGGCTGGCCAAGAACGAGAACCCCAACCAGGGTGCGTTCATCATCGACGAGCTGACCGAGCTGGTCGAGGAGGCGGTGCTGGGCGAATTCGAGAAGATCGCCGAACGCGGCGGCGTGCTGGGGGCGATGGAAACCGGCTACCAGCGCGGCAAGATCCAGGAAGAGAGCATGCACTACGAGATGCTCAAGCACACCGGCGAGTACCCCATCATCGGCGTCAACACCTTCCGCAGCGCGCACGACGCATTGCCGCAGACCATCGAGCTGGCGCGGTCGACGGAAGAGGAGAAGCACTCGCAGCTGCAGCGCCTGCGGGCCTTCCACGAACGCCATGCCGCCGCGGCGCCGGTTCAGTTGCAGCGGCTTCAGCAGGCGGTGATGGACAATGGCAACGTCTTCGCCGTGCTGATGGATGCGGTGCGCTGCTGCAGCCTGGGCCAGATCACGAATGCGCTGTTCGAGGTGGGCGGGCAGTATCGGCGCAGCATGTAGGGCCGCCGGCGGCGATAATTCGACGCCAGGTCCGGCATCGGAGAACTTCCATGGACAACAGCACACTCAGCGTGGAACTGCCCGAGCCCTTGCATGGCTACGTGAAAGAGCGCGTTCAGCGTGGCGAATTCCCGGACGAGGCGGCCTACCTTCGCGATCTGGTGCGCCAGGACCGCGAGCGGCGCGCTGCCATGCGCCTGCGTGAACTGATCGAAGAAGGCCTGGCCTCCGGGCCGCCGACGCCACTGACGGAAGCCGAGGTGGCGCGCATCCGCGAACGGATCGCCAGCGCCGGCAAGTGAAGCCCGCGCGCCTGCGAGCGCAGGCCAAGGTCGATCTCTCCGACGTGGCTTTCTACTATGCGCTGGAGGGCGGTGCGCAGCTCGGGGAAGATTGTCTGGGTCTCGCACTTGACGCGCTGGACCTGCTGACAACTCAGCCCGGCATGGGTTCACTGCGATGGGCTCGGCCCGACGAGCAACCGCCTTTGCGCGCATGGCGTGTGAAGCGTTTTCCCGTCCTCTGGTTCTATTTCGAGCGCAGTGACCACTTGGATGTCGTGCGCCTGCTGGGCGAAAAGCAGGACATCGCGGCGATACTCGCTGGCGGTCCGGACTGACTGACCTATTGCGCATACCAATGCATGCAACAGGCCACAACGAAGCCGACACGCGCGGCAAGCTCATCGCCCCGGCCTTGTACAAGGCCTGCTGGGTTGAATGCGTGTCGGATGCCGAGCGCGGGCCACGCACGGCGAAGTCCGGCGTGAGCAGCGCGCGGTGCGCGTCGAGATCATCGACGGCAAACCCTTCAAGCGGGGGCGCGGCCGCGTGGTCTACCTGTTGCGTGCCTTTGTTGGCAGTCACGAGCAGCCATTGACCCTGGCCTTCGTCGAGGCCAAGAAGGAACGCTTGCAGCCCACTCGCGGGCTGGAGCAGGTGAAAGCCTATGCCCGGCGCTATGCGGCTCCGGCAGGGGAGTCTGGCTATCGCCTGACTTACGACCGTACCCGCCGCTCGTGGCTCACGTTGCGCCGGTCGAAGCGCGCACGGCGCTCTCCCCAGGCGTTTTCCAGCTCCATCAGCTTGAGTTCCTCCACCGCACCTTCCTCGGCGCCGCCGGCCTTGCGCGCCTGGGCGCGGGCCAGGCGCTCCATCAGTCGCAGGTCGCGGTCGGTCAGGCCCAGGGCGCTTTCGGCCCACAGGTCGACGATGCCCATCAGGGACTCGTAGCGGATCGGTGCGGCCAGCCGCTGAGCGCGCAGCGCGGCCAGCGTGCCGCGGTGGCGCGGGCCCTCGTC
>JAABPT010000230.1 GCA_011391855.1 Burkholderiales bacterium | reverse complement strand
TGATCGCGTCGGCCAGCGTCAGCCGCTCGAGCCCGGCCGCGCGCCGGAATGCCGCCGAGGCGGCACCGGGCTCGAGCAGCGTGCGCTCGATCAACGGCATGAGCCGGGTGGTCGGCGGATCGCACAGCAGCACGTGGCGGGCGTCGCCGCCCTCGTCCAGGCGCGACACCCAGTCCAGTTCGGCCAGCAGCTCGATCACGGGCTCCAGCTGCAGCGGGTCGGCGCGCAGCGACTCGGCCATGGCCGCCAGCGACAGGCCGTGCTGGCCGGAATGCCGCGCCGCGTCCAGCCGCTTGATCAGCGTCAGCGCCAGCTCGAAGCGCCAGCCAGCCGTGGGCGCGATGCTGGCCACGCGCATCTGCAGGCTGGGCGCGTAGGCGGCGATCACCGCGCCCAGCAGCACGATGACCCAGCCGAGGTAGATCCACAGCAGCAGGATCGGCGCGGTGGCGAAGGCCCCGTAAACCGCCGAGAAGCTGGGCACCGAATTCACGTACCAGACCAGGGCCCTCTGCGCCGCTTCCACGCCCAGCGCCACGAAGACGCCGCCGGCCCAGGCATGGCGCCAACGCACCGAGACGTTGGGTACGTAGTGGAACAGCGCCGCCATGCCCCAGGCGAGCAGGAAGAACTGCAGCGCATTGAGCAGGAAGGCCACGTTGTCCGGCACCGCGGTGACGAAGCCGCGCGGCCCCGACAGCGCATACGAGGTGAGCGAAGCACTCAGGCCCAGCGCCAGCGGCCCCAGCGTGAGCGCCGCCCAGTAGACGAGCACGCGCTGCGCCAGGGGCCGGGGCTGCCGAACCCGCCAGATGGCGTTCAGCGTGCGGTCGATGGTAAGCATCAGCGCCAGCGCCGTGGCCACCAGCAACACCAGGCCCAGCGTGCCCATGCCACGCGCCTTGCCGGCGAATTCGGTCAGCGCACGCAGCACCGGCCGCGCGATGTTGTCGGGCACCAGGCTGCGCAGGAAGAAGCGCTCCAGGTCGCCCTGCAGGCTGGAGAACATGGGGAATGCGGTGAACACCGCCAGCATCACCGTGAACAACGGCACCAGGGCGATCAGCGTGGTGAAGGTCAGGCTGCCCGCGGTGAGACCCAGGCGGTCTTCGCGGAAGCGCTGGTGCAGCGTGCGCAGCGTCTCGTACCAGGGCCAGGTGCGCAGCGTTTCCAGCAGCAAAGCCACCTGCTGCCCGACCTTGCCCCCCAGATCGATCAGCTTGCTCATGCTGGCTATGATGCCAGCATGCCTCGTGCCGACACCGACACTGCCACCCTGAGCGATACGCCGCGGCAACCCGACGCCATGGTGAGCGCGGCACGTGCCGCGGCACTTGCGGGGTTGCTGGGCCTGATCGTGCTGGGACTGGCCTGGGAGTTGTGGCTGGCGCCCACCGGCAGCGGCACGCTGGCCATCAAGGTGGTGCCGCTGGCCTTGTGCGTGCTGGGCCTGCTGCGCCACCGCATGTACACCTTCCGCTGGCTGAGCCTGCTGGTGTGGCTGTATTTCATGGAAGGCGTGGTGCGCGCCACCACGGAACAGGGCTGGTCGCGCGCGCTGGCGGTGGCCGAGGTCGCACTGTGCCTGCTGCTGTTCACGGCCAGCGCGTTGTATATCCGCTGGCGGCTGCGCAATGCGGCGCAGGCCGCGGCCTGAGACCGTACGATTGACGGACCCGAACCTGCTCGACACGCTGCGCAGCGCCGTGGGCGCCGCGAACGTGATGACCGAGGGCGACCTGACGGCCTGGGAACTGGACTGGCGCAAGCGCTGGCGCGGCAAGGCGCTGGCCGTGGTGCGGCCCGGCAGCACGGCCGAGGTGGCCGCGGTGGTGCGCGCTTGCGCCGCCGCCGGCACCGCCATCGTGCCGCAGGGCGGCAACACCGGTCTCGTGGGCGGTGGCGTGCCCGACGCCAGCGGCACGCAGGTGCTGTTGAGCCTGCAACGAATGAACCGGGTGCGCGACATCGACGACGCCAACCTGACGCTCACCGCCGATGCCGGCTGCGTGCTGCAGGCCGCGCAGGACGCCGCACGTGCGCGCGGCCTGCTGCTGCCGCTGAGCCTGGCGGCCGAGGGCAGTTGCACCATCGGCGGCAACCTGGCCACCAATGCCGGCGGCATGCAGGTGCTGCGCTGGGGCAATGCGCGCGAACTGTGCCTGGGGCTGGAAGTCGTCACCGCCGCCGGCCAGGTGTGGGACGGCCTGAGCGGGCTGCGCAAGGACAACACCGGCTACGACCTGCGCGACCTGATGATCGGCAGCGAAGGCACGCTGGGCATCATCACCGCGGCGACGCTGAAACTGGCGCCGCTGCCGGCCGCCACGACCTCGGCGCTGGCGGCCTGCGCCGACCTGGCGCAGTGTGTGGCCTTGCTGAAGCTGGCGCGCGCGCGGCTCGGCGCCGCGTTGACCGGCTTCGAGGTCATGGGCCGCCATGCGCTGGACCTGGTGGCGCGCCACTTCCCGGCCCTGCCGCAGCCACTGCCCGGCGCGCCCTGGACCGTGCTGCTGGAGCAGAGCGACACCGAAGGAGAGGCCCAGGCGCGCGAGCGATTCGAGGCGTTGCTCGGCGCGGCGCTGGAAGCGGGCGTGATCGGCAACGCCGTGGTGGCCGAGAGCCTGGCGCAGTCGCACGCGCTGTGGCACCTGCGCGAGGCTATCCCGCTGGCGCAGGCCGAGGAAGGGCTGAACGTGAAGCACGATATCTCGCTGCCGGTGTCGGCTGTTCCCCAATTCGTGGCTGGCACCGATGCGCTGCTGCACCGGCACTTTCCAGGCATTCAACTCGTCAATTTCGGCCACCTGGGCGACGGCAACCTGCACTACAACGTGCAGGCGCCCGCGGGCAGCGATGGCCAGCGCTTCCTGGACGACAACGAGCAGCGCATCAATACCCTGGTCTTCGACGCGCTGGTGCCGTATGGCGGCTCGTTCTCGGCCGAACACGGCATCGGCGCACTCAAGCGCGACGAACTGGCGGCGCGCAAGTCGCCGGTGGCGCTGCAGATGATGCGCGCCGTGAAGGCCGCGCTCGACCCCCAGGGCATCCTGAACCCGGGGCGCGTGCTGTAGCCGGGGCTCGCGCCGCAGCGGCGTACCGGTGTCGCTACTGCACCGGCCCCTTCAACGCCGCCGGTAGGGGAATCGACATCGTCTCGATGCCTTCTTCCCGCAGTGCCAGCCGCTCCTCGGGCGTGGCCTGGCCGCGGATACCGCGGTGCGGCTCCTCGCCGTAGTGGATGCGGCGCGCTTCCTCGGCAAACCGCTCGCCCACGTCCTCGGTATTCGCCATCAGGTGGCGCACCGTGTGCAGCCACGCCGCCTGCAGGTCGGCCGGGCGGGCCTCGACGGTGGGTTTGGGCTCGGGGGGCGGCACCGGCACCGGTTCACGCGCGCCCGAAAGATTCAGCCGCGGCGCCGAAGGCATGCGCATGACCACCTTGTCGGCACACAGCGGGCACTCGACGAGGCCGCGGCCGTTCTGGCCCATGAAGTCCTCGTCGGATGCGAACCAGCCTTCGAAGCCGTGGCCGTTGGCGCAACGCAGGTCTAGCACTTTCATCGTGCCGTCATCATAGGGCGGCTGCTTGTTGCGCGCTGTGCCAGGCCAATGTTCGCCGGCCGGCGCGCCACTGCTGCAGCCAGTGCAGGCCGATCAGCGTCTTCACGTCGGGCAGGCCGTCGTGCAGGTCGAGGGCCGCCAGCTCGGCCTCGGTCAGGGTCACGGTCTCGACGAATTCGCCATGGTCCAGGCGCTGCGGCCCGGCCACCAGGCCGCGCGCGAACCAGATCCAGATGCTCTCGCTGGAATAGGCGGCGGCGTTGTGGATCTCGCCGCCGTAGGCCCATACACCCGCGGTGTAGCCGGTCTCCTCTTGCAGTTCGCGCATCGCGCAGGACAGCGTGGATTCGCCGGGGTCGCGCTTGCCGGCCGGCCATTCGAGCAGCACCTTGGCCACCGGGTAGCGGAACTGGCGCACCAGCACCAGGCGGCCGTCGTCGAGGATGGGCACCACGGCCACCGCACCGGCATGCTGGATGAATTCGCGCGTGGCATGGCTGCCGTCGGGCAGCAGCACGTCGTCGCGCCGCACCTCAAGAAACCCGCCGCTCACGAGCGTCTTGCCGCCCAGGCGGCGTTCGGTCAGGTGGGGATCGTCGCCGGCATCCGGCAGCGGCGGCGGGCCGGTGTCAGCCATCGGGGCCCGGTCGCTTCAGGTGGCGAGCGCGCGCACGATGGCGTCGCGGCACATCGCCATCAGCCCGCCGGAGAACGGTCCCAGCACCAGCACCGCCAGGCCGTTGGCGGCCAGCAGCGCGGCCACGCCCTGCGAGCGCTGAATGGGCGCGGTCTGCACCGGGGCGTCGAACCACATCACCTTGACCACGCGCAGGTAGTAGAAGGCACCGATCAGGCTGAACAGCACTGCCACCACGGCCAGCACGATGTAGAGCGTGACATTGGTGCTGACCAGCGCCTGGATCACCGAGAGCTTGGCAAAGAAGCCGATCATCGGCGGCACACCGGCCAGCGAGAACATGAACACCGTCATCGCGCCCGCCACCCAGGGGCTGCGCTGCGACAGGCCGGCGAGGTCGTCTATCTCCTCGCTCTCGAAGCCCTGCCGCGACAGATACATGATGAGGCCGAAGGTGCCGAGCGTGGTGAACACGTAGCTCACCATGTAGAACATGGCCGAGCTGTAGGCATTGCCGGCCGACAGCGTATTGCCGCTCACCACCCCTGCCGACAGCCCGAGCACCACGAAGCCCATCTGCGCGATGGTGCTGTAGGCCAGCATGCGTTTGAGGTTGCGCTGCGCGATGGCCGCGATATTGCCCAGCGCCAGCGAGGCCACGGCGAGCACGATGAACATCTGCTGCCAGTCCACCGCCAAGCCCAGCATGCCTTCCACCAGCAGTCGGATGGTGATGGCGAAGGCGGCGAACTTCGGCGCCCCGCCGATGAGCAGCGTCACCGCCGTCGGAGCACCCTGGTAGACGTCGGGCACCCACATGTGGAAGGGCGCGGCACCGAGCTTGAAGGCCAACCCGGCGACGACGAAGACCAGGCCGAAGACCAGCACCTCGCGGTTGATGCGTCCGGTGGCGATCTGCTCGAAGACACGCGGGATCTCCAGCGAGCCGGTGGCGCCGTACATCATGGACAGGCCGTAGAGCAGGAAGCCGCTGGCCAGTGCTCCAAGCACGAAGTACTTCATCGCCGCCTCGGTGGCCAAGGCGTGGTCGCGGCGCAGCGCGGTGAGCGCATAGAGCGACAGGCTCATCAGTTCCAGGCCGAGGTAGACGACCAGGAAATGGTTGGCCGAGCACATGACGCTGATGCCCAGCAGCACGAACAGCGTGAGCGTGTAGAACTCGCCCTTCATCATGTCGCGCGCGGCCAGCGTGGGGCGTGCATAGGCCAGCGTCACCATCACCGCCAGCGCGGCGAAGAAGGCCAGCAGGTGGCCCATGGGGTCGACGACGACCAGGCCCTTCATGCCATAAGCGGTGCCCCCGGCGTTGAAGTACACCAGGTGCAAGGCGGCAAACACACCCACCGTGAACTGTGTCAGCCAGAAGGTGGGGCGGCGCTCGGGGTCGGTGACGAAGAGGTCGGCCAGCAGCACCACGCAGGCCATGGCCAGCAGCCAGATCTCGGGGTACAGCACGGGCCAGTTCATTGCGGTCATGGTCTTGTGGCGGGGCTCGCGGCCGTCAGTTCAGCTTGGGCGCGGCCACGTGCCGCAGCAGCTCGGTCACCGACACGTCCATCACGTCGGTGAAGGGTTTCGGATACAGACCCATGTAAAGCACCGCGGCGGCCAGGATGGCGAGCATCAGGAATTCGCGGCCGTTGATGTCGGAGAGCTGCCGGACATGCTCGTTGGCCACGTCGCCGAAATACACACGCTTGACCATCCACAGCGTGTAGGCGGCGCCGAAGACCAGCGTGGTGGCGGCCAGCGCGGCGATCCAGAAGTTGTATTGCACGGCACCCAGGATCACCATCCACTCGCCCACGAAACCGGCCGTGCCCGGCAGTCCGGCATTGGCCATGGCGAACAGCACGGCAAAGGCGGCGAACTTCGGCATCGTATTGGCCACGCCGCCGTAGGCCGCGATCTCGCGGCTGTGCACACGGTCGTAGAGCACGCCGATGCACAGGAACATGGCGCCCGAGACGAAGCCGTGGCTGACCATCTGCACGATGCCGCCGGCCACACCGAGCGGGTTGAAGATGAAGAAGCCCAAGGTCACGAAGCCCATGTGCGCGATGGAGCTGTAGGCCACCAGCTTCTTCATGTCCTGCTGCACCAGCGCCACCAGTCCGATATACAGCACCGCGATCAGGCTCAGCGTGATGATGACCCAGTCGTATTCACGCGCCGCGTCGGGCGCGATGGGCATGGAAAAGCGCAGGAAACCGTAGGCCCCCAGCTTCAGCATGATGGCCGCCAGCACCACCGAGCCGCCGGTGGGCGCTTCCACATGCGCGTCGGGCAGCCAGGTGTGCACCGGCCACATCGGCACCTTCACACTGAAGGCGGCGAAGAAGGCGAAGAACAGCAGCGTCTGCACGGGCAGGCTCAGCGGCAGCTTGTGCCAGGTGAGGATGTCGAAGCTGCCGCCGCTCTTGAAATACAGGTAGACCAGCGCCACCAGCATGAGCAGCGAACCGAGCAGCGTGTAAAGGAAGAACTTGAAGGCCGCGTAGACGCGCTTCGGACCGCCCCAGACACCGATGATGATGTACATCGGGATCAGCGTGGCCTCGAAGAAGACATAGAACAGCATGCCGTCGAGCGCACAGAAGACGCCGATCATCAGCCCCGAGAGAATGAGGAAAGCGCCCATGTACTGCGCCACGCGCTCGGTGATGACCTCCCACGCGGAGATGATCACCACCACGGTGATGAAGGCGGTCAGCGGCACGAACCACAGCGACAGCCCGTCCACGCCCAGGTGGTAGTGCAGGTTGAAGCGCTCGATCCAGGGCATCTTCTCGACGAACTGCATGGCCGCGGTGCCGCGGTCGAAACCGCTGATCAGCGGCAGCGTGGCCAGCAGCGAGACCAGCGCGCCGATCAGCGCCAGCGCACGCACCGGACGGGCGTTGTCGTCGCGGCCGAGTGCGAGCAGCAGCACGCCGAAGGCAATCGGCAGCCAGATCGCGAGGCTCAGCAAACCCATCGTTTTCCCTCTTGTTCTTCTTGCATGTGCGGCGCCGGCGTCAGCATGTCATCGCATGAGGCCGCTGAAATAAGGCCACAGCTGCCAGGTCAGCAGGCCGAAGATGCCCAGCAGCATGACCAGCGCATACTGGTACAGGTGGCCGGTCTGGAACTGGCGCAGCACGCCGGCCAGCCCGCCCATGGCGCGGGCGCTGCCGTTGATGGCACCGTCGATCACGGCCACGTCGCCGCCCCTCCACAGGCCGGTGCCCAGCAGCCGCGCCCCGGCGGCCAGCACGTGTTCGTTGAACCAGTCCATGTAGTACTTGTTCTCGAGCACCCGCACCACGGGGGCAAAGGTGCGGGCAATGGCCGCGGGGATGGAAGGCTGCTTCAGATAGAACCACCAGGCCGTGACCACACCGGCCAGCGCCAGCCAGAACGGCGGTGTCTGCAGGCCGTGCAAGGCCATCGCGGCGGCGCCGTGGAAGCCTTCGGCGAGTTGCGCCATCGCCGGGTGGCGCACGGCGTCGACGAAGATCGCATCCTTCATGAAGTCGCCGAACAGCATGGGCTGGATGGCCAGGAAGCCGATCACCACCGAGGGCACGGCGAGCAGGATCAGCGGCGCGGTGACGACCCAGGGCGATTCGTGCGGCGTGGCGTCGTGGTGTCCGTCGTCGTGGCCGTGGGCGTGGTCGTCCTCGGGCGGGAAGGGCTTGTGGTGGAAACGCTCCTCGCCGTGGAAGACCAGGAAGTACATGCGGAAGGAATAGAAGGCCGTGACGAAGACGCCGGCCACCACCGCGAAGATGGCAAACGGCGTGCCCGGCAGGTTCGAAGCCTCGACCGCCAGGATGATGCTGTCCTTGCTGTAGAAGCCGGCGAACAGCGGCGTTCCGATCAGCGCCAGGCTGCCCAGCAGCGCCGTGATCCAGGTGATGGGCATGTGCTTGCGCAGGCCGCCCATGTTGCGGATGTCCTGGTCGTGGTGCATGCCGATGATCACGCTGCCGGCGGCCAGGAACAGCAGCGCCTTGAAGAAGGCGTGCGTCATGAGGTGGAACACCGCCACCGAGTAGGCACTGGCGCCCAGCGCCACCGTCATGTAACCCAGCTGGCTGAGCGTGGAATAGGCCACCACGCGCTTGATGTCGTTCTGGATGATGCCCAGGAAGCCCATGAACAGCGCCGTGATGGCGCCGATGATCATCACGAAATTGAGCGCGGTGTCCGACAACTCGAACAGCGGGCTCATGCGCGCGACCATGAAGATGCCGGCGGTGACCATGGTCGCGGCGTGGATCAGCGCGCTGATCGGCGTCGGACCTTCCATCGAATCCGGCAACCAGACGTGCAGGGGAAACTGTGCGCTCTTGCCCATGGCGCCGATGAACAGGCAGATGCAGGCCACCGTGATCAGCATCCAGTCGGTGCCCGGGAAGGTGAGCTTGGCCAGCTCCGGCGCCTTGGCGAAGGCTTCCGCGTAGTTCAGCGTGCCGCCGTAGGCCACCACCAGGCCGATGCCCAGGATGAAGCCGAAGTCGCCGACCCGGTTGACGATGAAGGCCTTCATATTGGCGAAGATCGCCGTCGGCTTCTTGAACCAGAAACCGATCAGCAGGTAGCTCACCAGACCCACCGCTTCCCAGCCGAAGAAGAGCTGCAGGAAGTTGTTGCTCATCACCAGCATCAGCATGCTGAAGGTGAACAGCGAGATGTAGCTGAAGAAGCGCTGGTAGCCAGGGTCGCCGTCCATGTAGCCGATGGTGTAGACGTGCACCATCAGGCTGACGAAGGTCACCACCACCATCATCATCGCGGTCAGGCCGTCGACCAGGAAGCCGACCTCCATCACCAGCTTGCCCAGCACCATCCATTCATAAATGGTCTCGTTGAAGCGCGCGCCGGCACCCACCTGCGACAGCACGACGACCGAGCAGACGAAGGCGATGAACACGCCCAGGATGGTGAAGAAGTGCGCGCCGCGGCGGCCGACCCACTTGCCGGCCAGGCCGGCAATGAGCGCACCGGCCAGCGGCGCCAGCGGCACGGTGAGCAGCAGTCCTTGGGAGATCGAGGTGGCCATGTCCGCCTTCAGCCTTTCAGCTCGTCGAGTTCCTCGACCCGGATCGAAGCCCGGTTGCGGAACAGCACCACCAGGATCGCCAGGCCGATGGCCGATTCGGCCGCCGCCACGGTGAGAATGAAGAAGACGAAGACCTGCCCCGCCATGCGGTCGGCTTCCAGCGGAAGGTAGTGCGAGAAGGCGACGAAATTCAGGTTCACGGCCAGCAGCATCAGTTCGATGGCCATCAGCAGCACGATCAGGTTGCGGCGGTTCAGGAAGATGCCGATCACCGAGAGGGCAAACAGGATGCCCCCCAGCGACAGGTAATGGCCGAGCGTGATGGGGCCGAGGCTCATGCCGTGCCCCCTTCCTTCGGCGTCGACGGCGACTCGATCGTCGGGTCCATCTTCACCAGCCGCACGCGGTCGGCGCGCTTCACGCGCACCTGTTCGGACGGATTCATGTGCCGGCTGTCCTTGCGCCCGCGCAGCGTCAGCGCGATGGCCGCGATGATGGCCACCAGCAGCAGCACCGCGGCCAGCTGCAGCGGGTAGAGGTATTGCGTATAGATCTCGATGCCCAGCAGCTTGGTGTTGCCCATTTCCAGCGCACGCGCGGTGGGTTCGGGAGCCTCGAGCTGGAAGCCGCGCATCAGCACCAGCGCCATCTCCAGCGCGATCACCGCGCCCACCAGCCCGGCCAGCGGCAGGTGCTGCCAGAAACCCTGGCGGAAGCTGTCGGCGTTGATGTCCAGCATCATCACCACGAACAGGAACAACACCATCACTGCGCCGACGTAGACGAGCACCAGCGTGATGGCCAGGAATTCGGCCGACAGCAGCATCCAGATGCAGGAAGCGCTGAAGAAGGCGAGCACCAGGAACAGCACCGCGTGCACCGTGCTGCGCGCCGTGATGACGCGGAAGGCGGCCAGCAGCAGCACCGTGGCGAAAACGTAGAAGAGGGCGGTGATCGTGTCCATGGGTCTCGGGCGGCGCCTGCGGCAAGCAGGCGGGCGCCCTGGTTCAGCGGTATTTGGCGTCGGCAGCGCGGTTGGCCGCGATCTCTTTTTCGTAGCGGTCGCCCACGGCCAGCAGCATGTCCTTGGTGAAATACAGGTCGCCGCGTTTTTCGCCGTGGTATTCGAAGTGGTGCGTCTCGACGATGGAATCCACTGGGCAGCTTTCCTCGCAGAAGCCGCAGAAGATGCACTTGGTGAGGTCGATGTCGTAGCGCGTGGTGCGCCGCGTTCCGTCGGCACGCACGTCGCTTTCGATGGTGATGGCCATCGCCGGGCACACGGCCTCGCACAGCTTGCAGGCGATGCAGCGCTCCTCGCCGTTGTCGTAACGGCGCAGTGCATGCAGGCCGCGGAAGCGGGGACTCAGCGGCGTCCTCTCTTCCGGAAACTGGATGGTAATGTTCTTGGCCAGGAAATAGCGACCCGTGAGCCTCATGCCCTTGAACAGCTCGGCCAGCAGCATGCTGGAAAAGACATCCTTGATGGCGGTGATGGTGGACATGGGCACCTCACTCCCAGATATTGAATGGCGACTGGATCCACAGGCCGACCACGACCAGCCAGACCAGCGTCACCGGGATGAAGATCTTCCAGCCCAGTCGCATGATCTGGTCGTAGCGGAAGCGCGGGAAGGTGGCGCGCACCCACAGGAACATGGTGACCACCACGAAGACCTTGATGGCCAGCCAGATCCAGCCGGGAATGAAGTCGAGGAAGCCGAACGGCGACAGCCAGCCGCCCAGGAACAGCAGCACGGTGAGCGTGCTGACCAGGATCATGTTGGCGTATTCGGCCAGGAAGAACATGGCGAACGACATGCCCGAATATTCGATCATGTGGCCAGCGACGATTTCGCTTTCGCCTTCCACCACGTCGAAGGGATGGCGGTTGGTCTCGGCCAGGCCGGCGATGAAGAAGACGACGAAGATGGGCAGCAGCGGCAGCCAGTTCCACGACAACACGCCGGCGCCCAGGTCGGCGAATGTGCCCTTGCCTTGCAGCATGACGATCTCGGTCATGTTCATGGTGGCCGAGACCATGAGCACCACGACCAGGCAAAAGCCCATCGCGATCTCGTAGCTGACCATCTGCGCGCTGGCGCGCAACGCGCCCAGGAAGGCGTACTTCGAATTGCTGGCCCAGCCGGCAATGATGACGCCGTAGACCTCCATCGAGGTGATGGCCATCAGGAACAGCAGGCCGGCGTTGACGTTGGCCAGCACCGCCTCGGGCCCGAACGGCACCACTGCCCAGGCGGCCAGCGCCGGCATGATGGTCATCACTGGCCCCAGGAAGAACAGCGGCTTGTTCGCTGCGGTGGGGCGGATGATCTCCTTGAAGATCAGCTTCACCGCGTCGGCAATCGGCTGCAGCGACCCGCCCGGGCCGACACGGTTGGGGCCGATGCGGATCTGCGTGTAGCCGATGCCCTTGCGTTCCCACAGCGTGAGGTAGGCAACGCAGATCATCAGCGGCAGCACCACAGCGACGATCTTGACCAGGCTCCACAGCACCAGCCACAGCGTCGGGCCGAGGGTGGCGTTGCCGAATTCGTGCAGCGTGTCGAACATGGCGTTCAGACCTTCTCGACGCTGACGGCGCCGAACATGGCGCCCAGGTCGGTGGTGGCCGGGTGGCCGGCGGCAATGCGCACGGCGCCTTCGGCCAGCGACGGCTCTTCACGCGCCGGCAGCACCACGGCGGCCTGTCCTTGCGCCACCAGCACCTTGCCGCCGGTTTCCATGCGCAGTCGTTGCCACAACGCCGAGGGCAAGCCGACGACGGGTTCACGCGCATCCGCAGTGAGCTGCAGCGACATGGCGCGGCGCACGATGGCGTCGACGGCGTAGATCGGCACGTCGGACACGCGCTGCAGCCCGCCGCCGGCTGCCGGAGCGAGGGCCGTCAACGCAGGTGCCTCTGCGCGGTTGTCCAGGCGCGAGGCCAGCGCGGCGAGATCGCCCAGCGCTTCGGCGCGCACGCCTTCCGCAGTCTCGTACTCGAAGCCGGCCAGTCCCAGCAGGTTGCCCAGCACACGCAACACCTTCCACGCCGGACGCGTTTCACCCAGCGGTTTCACGACGCCGTGGAAGCTCTGCGCACGGCCTTCGGCATTGACGAAGGTGCCGGCGGTTTCGGTGAACGGCGCGATGGGCAGCATGACGTCGGCCACATCAGCGGCCACGTCCTTGAACGGTGTGAGCGCGACCACCAGGCCCGATGCGGCCAGCGCCGCGCGTGCCGCGGCAGCGTCGGCGCTGTCGAGCACCGGTTCGGTATTCAGCAACAGCAGCGCCTTCATTGGCTGGCTCAGCATCTGGCCGGCGTTCAGGCCACCGGCACCGGGCAAAGCGCCAACGAGTTGTGCGCCCACACTGTTGCCGGCTTCGCCGAGAACGCCAACGCTGGCGCCGGTGTGTTCGCCGATCCAGTGGGCCAGCGCCAGCAGTTGCGAAGCCTGCGGATGCTGCGCCGCGGCGTTGCCGAGCAGGACGGCCTTGCGCTCGCCCGACAACAGCGCGTCGGCCACGGCCTGAGCGTGCGGGCCGGGGTCGGCCGGCAGCGGCGCCGGCACACCACGCGCCTTGGCCACCGCGGCGGCCACGTCGGCCAGTTGCGCTGGCCAGGCCGCGGGCGCGGCGGTCAGCATGGCGGCCAGCGGCATGGCCCAGTCGTCGTGCACGGCCTGCAGGCTCATCAGCTTCGCACCGTGGCGCACGGCCTGGCGCAGGCGCTGTGCCAGCAGAGGGTGGTCCTTGCGCAGGAAGGAGCCGATGACGAAGGCACGATCCAGCTTCGACAGCGACGCGATGGAAGTGCCGAGCCAGCGTGCATGACCCGCCGGCGCCGCGTTGCCGAAATCGGTATGACGGGTGCGGTGGTCGACGCTCTCGCTGCCCAGGCCACGCATCAGCTTGGCCAGGAGATGCAATTCTTCGGTCGTGGACGAGGCATGGCCGATGGCGCCGATATCCTTTGCACCGAATTCGGCCTTGACCCGCTTCAAGCCGTCGGCCACATAGGCCAACGCGGTCGTCCAGTCCACCACCTGCCAGACCCCACCCTGCTTGATCATCGGCTGCGTCAGCCGCGACTCACTGTTCAACGCCTCGTAGCTGAAGCGGTCGCGGTCGGCGATCCAGCATTCGTTGACGTTTTCGTTCTCCAGCGGCAGCACCCGCATGACCTTGTTTGCCTTCACCTGCACCACCAGGTTGGCGCCCACGCTGTCGTGCGGGCTCACCGACTTGCGGCGCGAAAGCTCCCAGGTGCGAGCGCTGTAGCGGAAGGGCTTGCTGGTGAGCGCGCCAACCGGGCAGATATCGATCATGTTGCCCGACAGTTCACTGTCGATGGTACGGCCGGCCAACGTGGTGATTTCGCTGTGCTCGCCGCGGTGGATCATGCCGAGTTCCATGACCCCGGCCACTTCCTGGCCGAAGCGCACGCAGCGCGTGCAGTGGATGCAGCGGCTCATCTCCGCCATGCTGATGAGCGGGCCGACGTCCTTGTGGAAGACGACGCGCTTCTCTTCCTGGTAGCGGCTGGCGCTCTTGCCGTAGCCCACCGCCAGGTCCTGCAACTGGCATTCACCGCCCTGGTCGCAGATGGGGCAGTCCAGCGGGTGGTTGATGAGCAGGAACTCCATCACCGACTGCTGTGCCTTCACCGCCTTGTCGCTCTTGCTGCGCACCACCATGCCGTTGGTGGCCGGCGTGGCGCAAGCCGGCATGGGCTTGGGCATCTTCTCGATGTCGACCAGGCACATGCGGCAGTTGGCCGCGATGCTGAGCTTCTTGTGATAGCAGAAGTGGGGGATGTACACGCCCGCCGCGTCGGCGGCGTGCATGACCATGCTGCCGTCGGGCACGGTGACCTTGTGGCCGTCGATGTCGAGTTCAGCCATGGTGAACAACTCGGCAATTCAGGGTTCCGCAACGCAGCATTTCAGACATGCGCGCCCACCATGCAGGTCTTGTGTTCGACGTGGAAGGCAAACTCGTCGCGGAAGTGCTTGAGCATGCCCTGCACCGGCATCGCCGCGGCGTCGCCCAGGGCGCAGATGGTGCGGCCCTTGATGTTGTCGGCCACCGAGTCCAGCAGGTCCAGGTCTTCGGCGCGGCCTTTGCCGTGCTCGATGCGGTCGACCAGCCGCCACAGCCAGCCCGTGCCTTCGCGGCAGGGCGTGCACTGGCCGCAGCTTTCGTGCTGGTAGAAATAGCTCAGGCGCAGCAAGCTGCGCACCATGCAGCGGCTGTCGTTCATCACGATCACGGCGCCGCTGCCCAGCATGGAACCGGCCTTGGCGATGGCGTCGTAGTCCATCGTGATGTCCATCATGGTGCCGGCCGGCAGCACCGGAGCCGAGGAGCCGCCAGGGATCACCGCCTTCAGCGCACCGCCCTTCACGCCGCCGGACAGTTCCAGCAGGGTCGAAAACGGCGTGCCGAGCGGAATCTCGAAATTGCCCGGCCGTTCCACGTCCCCCACCACGCTGAAGATCTTGGTGCCGCCGTTGTTGGGCTTGCCGCACTCCAGGTAAGCCTGGCCGCCGTGGTTGATGATCCACGGCACCGCGGCAAAGGTCTCGGTGTTGTTGATGGTGGTCGGCTTGCCGTAGAGGCCGAAGCTGGCCGGAAACGGTGGCTTGAAGCGCGGCTGGCCCTTCTTGCCTTCCAGGCTTTCCAGCAGCGCCGTTTCCTCGCCGCAAATGTAGGCGCCGAAACCGTGGAAGGCGTGCAACTGGAAGCTGTAGTCCGTGCCCAGGATGCGGTCGCCCAGGAAGCCGGCGGCGCGCGCTTCTTCCAAGGCCTCTTCGAAACGCTCGTAGACCTCGAAGATCTCGCCGTGGATGTAGTTGTAGCCCGTCTTCACGCCCATGGCGTAGGCGGCGATGGCCATGCCTTCGATGACCATGTGCGGGTTGTAGGCCAGCAGGTCGCGGTCCTTGCAGGTGCCGGGTTCGCCTTCGTCGGAATTGCACACCAGGTATTTGGGGCCGGGAAAGGCCCGCGGCATGAAGCTCCACTTCAGGCCCGTGGGGAAGCCGGCGCCACCGCGGCCGCGCAGCGCGCTGAGCTTGACCTCGGCAATCACCTGGTCGGGCGTCATGCCGGTGGCGCCTTCGGGCTGACCCACACCCAGGATCTTCTTCAACGCCGCATAGCCGCCACGCGCCACGTAGTCCTGCAGCCGCCAATTCTTGCCGTCCAGGCCCGCGTAGATCTGCGGCTGGATGTGGCGGCCGTGAAAACAGGTCTCGCGACCGGTGGCCTGGAATTTCTTTAGGTCGATCATGCGGACGCCTCGGACTTCAAGGTGTCGATCAGTTCGTCGAGCCGCTCCGCGCTCATGAAGCTGAGCATCTGCCGATCGTTGACCAGCATCACCGGCGCATCGGCGCAGGCGCCCAGGCATTCGCTGGGCTGCACGGTGAAGCGGCCGTCGGCGGTGGTGCCATAGGGCTTCACACCCAGCCGCTTGCAGACATGGTCCAGCGCCTTGTCGCCGTCGCGCAGCGCGCAAGGCAGGTTGGTGCAGACGTTGAGCTTGAACTGGCCCAGCGGCTGCTGGTTGTACATGTTGTAGAAGGTGGTGACCTCGTGCACCGCAATCGGCGCCATGCCCAGATACGCGGCGATGGCGTCCTCGGCCGCCGTGGAAACGTGGCCCTGCTCCTGCTGCACGATGGCCAGGCAGGCCATGACCGCACTCTGCTTCTGGTCGGCCGGGAATTTGGCGACCTCGCGCGCGAAGCGGGCCAGCGTGGATTCGGAAAACTGCATCATCGGGCGCTCATCGATCAATTTCGCCGAAAACGATATCCATGGTGCCGATGATGGCCACGGCATCGGCAATCATGTGGCCACGTGCCATTTCGTCCAGCGCCGCCAGGTGAGCGAAGCCGGGCGCGCGGATCTTCAGCCGGTAGGGCTTGTTGGCGCCGTCGCTCACCAGGTAGATGCCGAACTCGCCCTTGGGGTGCTCCACCGCCGCGTAGGCCTCGCCCTCGGGCACGTGCATCCCTTCGGTGAAGAGCTTGAAGTGGTGGATCAGCTCTTCCATGTTGGACTTCATGTCCACGCGCGAAGGCGGCGCCACCTTGTGGTTGGCCGTGATCACGGGGCCTGGGTTGGCACGCAGCCACTGCACGCACTGCTGGATGATGCGGTTGCTCTGCCGCATTTCCTCGATGCGCACCAGATAACGGTCGTAGGTGTCGCCGCCCGTGCCCACCGGCACATCGAAATCCATGCGGTCGTAGACGTCGTAAGGCTGCGTCTTGCGCAGGTCCCAGGCGATGCCGCTGCCGCGCAGCATGGGGCCGGTGAAGCCGAGGTTGAGCGCGCGCTCTGGCGTGACCACGCCGATGCCCACCGTGCGCTGCTTCCAGATGCGGTTGTCGGTGAGCAGGGTCTCGTATTCGTCGACGTACTTCGGAAAGCGCTGGGTGAAGTCGTCGATGAAGTCCAGCAACGTGCCCGAGCGCGTGTCGTTCAGCGCCTTGATCGCCTTCTCGTTCTTGATGCGGCTCGGCTTGTACTGCGGCATCACGTCCGGCAGGTCGCGGTAGACGCCGCCCGGGCGGAAGTAGGCCGCGTGCATGCGTGCGCCACTCACCGCCTCGTACATGTCGAACAGGTCTTCGCGCTCGCGGAAGCAGTAGATGAAGATATTCATCGCGCCGCAGTCCAGCCCGTGCGCACCCAGCCACAGCAGGTGGTTGAGCAAGCGCGTGATCTCGCTGAACATGACGCGGATGTACTGCGCACGCTCCGGCACGTCCACGCCCAGCAGCTTCTCGATCGCCAGGCAGTAGGCGTGCTCATTGCACATCATCGACACGTAGTCCAGCCGGTCCATGTAGGGCAGCGCCTGGATGAAGGTCTTGCTCTCGGCGAGTTTTTCGGTGGCGCGGTGCAGCAGCCCGATATGCGGGTCGGCGCGCTGGATCACCTCACCGTCGAGTTCCAGCACCAAGCGCAGCACGCCGTGCGCTGCCGGGTGCTGGGGCCCGAAATTGAGCGTGTAGTTCTTGATCTCGGCCATGTCAGTCCAGGCCGCCGTAGCGGTCTTCGCGCACCACGCGCGGCACGATTTCGCGCGGCTCGATGGTCACCGGCTGGTAGATGACGCGCTTCTTCTCGGGGTCGTAGCGCATCTCCACGTGTCCGGTGGTCGGGAAGTCCTTGCGCATGGGGTGGCCGATGAAGCCGTAGTCGGTGAGGATGCGGCGCAGGTCCAGGTGGCCTTCGAAGATGATGCCGTAGAGGTCGAAGGCTTCACGTTCGAACCAGTTGACCGAACTCCAGATTTCATTGACCGAGGCCACCGCGGGCACGTCGTCGTCGGGCGCAAACGTCTTCAGTCGCACGCGCCAGTTGTTCGCCACGGAGAGCAGGTGCACCACGACGCAATAGCGCGGGCCCTCCCACGGCTGGTTCTTGTAGTCGGCATAGTCCACGCCGCACAGGTCGACGAGTTGCTCGAAGCGAAGCGACGGGTCGTCGCGAAAGGCAAGGGCGACCTGCCGGTAGTCGGCGGCGGGGACGGTGACGGTGATCTCGCCGAACTCGCGCACCAGCCGGCCCTTGCTGCCCTCGCCCAGGGTGCCGGCCATCACAGCCTGTAGCGCCGCCTGCAGGGTGTCGAGTTTGAGCGTCATCGTCGGGTCCGGGGCCTTCAGCGCGCGATGGTGTTCTCGCGCCGGATCTTGGCCTGCAGCTGCAGGATGCCGTAGAGCAGTGCCTCGGCCGTGGGCGGACAGCCCGGCACGTAGACGTCCACCGGCACGATGCGGTCGCAGCCGCGCACCACGGAGTAGCTGTAGTGGTAGTAGCCGCCGCCATTGGCGCACGAGCCCATGCTCAGCACCCAGCGCGGCTCGGCCATCTGGTCGTAGACCTTGCGCAGCGCCGGTGCCATCTTGTTGCACAGCGTGCCGGCCACGATCATGAGGTCGCTCTGGCGCGGGCTGGGGCGGAACAGCATGCCGAAGCGGTCGATGTCATAGCGCGCGGCGCCGGCGTGCATCATCTCCACGGCGCAGCAGGCCAGTCCGAAGGTCATGGGCCACAGCGAGCCGGTCTTCGACCAATTGATCAGCGTGTCCACCGAGGTGGTGACGAAGCCTTCCTTCAGTACGCCTTCTATGCCCATCGTTGATGACTCCAGGTGAGCCTGTGGCTCATTCCCAATCGAGCGCGCCCTTCTTCCATTCGTAGACGAAGCCCACCACGAGGATGGCCAGGAAGATCATCATGGCCCAGAACCCTGACGCCCCGATGTCGCGCAGCGCCACTGCCCATGGGAAGAGAAAGGCGATTTCCAGGTCGAACAGGATGAAGAGGATGGCCACCAGGTAGTAGCGCACGTCGAATTTCATGCGCGCGTCCTCGAAGGCCTCGAAGCCGCATTCGTAGGGACTGTTCTTCTCGACATCCGGGCGGTTCGGGCCGAAGACGAAACCGATGAGCTGCGGCGCCACGCCCACCGCCACACCCACCAGGATGAACAGGATCACGGGCAGGTAGGTTTGCAGCTCCATGGCTCGGTCAGCATCCTGTCAGGTCAAAAGCGGCCGCAAAAAAGCGCGCCTTGCGTTCCCTGCTCTTCGGCAGTTGCGCACCGGCGCGCCCGGTTCGTTCTTCAAATTCCCTTGGTGCCGACGGCGAGACTCGAACTCGCACAGCTTTCGCCACTACCCCCTCAAGATAGCGTGTCTACCAGTTTCACCACGTCGGCACGACGTTTCTTGCACTTGCTTGTGTTCCGGTTTGCAGGAGGCGTTCGCTCACCGGACAACGAGAAATTCTATCTCGAAACCCCGCTGGCTGACCGCTCCCAGCTAGCGGGAAGCACCCTGCGAAGCCGCCGGTGCCGGGGCCGGAATGCCCGTCGGCGCAGCACCCGGAATGGCGCCGGGAACCGCGCCGGGGATCGCCCCCGGGATGCCCCCCGCCGTGGGCTCGCTGCCTGCGGCAGCCGGGCGGTCGAGCACGCTGCCGCCGCCGTCGCTGCCGCGCATGCTGGTGCTGTTGCCCATGTAGGCCAGCGCCAGCGTGCAGCAAAAGAACACCGTGGCCAGCGCGGCCGTGGAACGCGAGAGGAAGTTGGCGCTGCCGGTGGCGCCGAACAGACTGCCCGACGCACCGCTGCCGAAAGAGGCGCCCATGTCGGCGCCCTTGCCGTGCTGGATCAGCACGAGACCGATCATGGCCAGCGCCGACAGCAACTGCACCGCCAGGATCAGGGTCATCCAGATTTGCATGATTCAAAGGTCTCCGAGGGTGGTGCTCAGCCGGCGGCGCGACAGATGGCGATGAAGTCGGCCGCCTTCAGCGCGGCCCCGCCGATGAGGCCGCCGTCGATGTCGGGCTGGGCAAACAGGATGGCGGCGTTGTCGGGCTTGACGCTGCCGCCGTAAAGAATCTTCATGCTGGCGGCGCGCCCGGTGGCGGCCTGCAGTTGCGCGCGCAGCACGGCGTGCACGGCCTGCGCCTGTTCGGGTGTAGCGGTGCGGCCGGTGCCGATGGCCCACACCGGCTCGTAGGCCACCACCATCTCGGCGGCGCAGTGCGCCAACTGGTGGATCACGACCGAGAGCTGGCGCTTGACCACCTCTTCGGTGTGACCGGCCTCGCGCTCGGCCAGCGTCTCGCCCACGCAGACCACCGGCGTCACGCCGCGGGCCAGGGCGGCCTGGGCCTTCTCCGCCACCAAGGCGTCGCTCTCGGCGTGGTAGGCGCGGCGCTCCGAGTGGCCGACGATGGCGTAGCGGCAACCGCATTCGGCCAGCATCGCCGCCGACACCTCGCCGGTAAAGGCGCCGTGCTCGTGCGCCGAAACGTCCTGCGCACCCCAGCGCAGGTCGCTGCCGGCCAGCGTGGCTGCTGTTTCGTTGAGGTAGACGAAGGGCACGCACACCGCCACGTCGGCGCCGAAGGGCCGTGCGGCCAACAGTGCGGCCAGCAGTTCGGCGTTGGCCGGGCGGCTGCCGTGCATCTTCCAGTTGCCGACCACGAGTTTGCGTTGCATGGGCATCTCCTACGTTGACCAGGCCAGCACGATCTTGCCGACATGTGTGCTCGACTCCATCAGCGCATGCGCCTGCCCCGCCTGCGCCGCCGGGAATACCTGGTGGATGACGGGCTTGACACGACCCGCCTCGATGAGCGGCCAGATGCGTTCACGCAGTTCACGCGCCAGCGCCGCCTTGTAGGCCACCGAACGCGGCCGCAGCGTCGAGCCGCTGATCGTGAGCCGCTTGCGCAGCACCAGGCCGGCGTCGACTTGCGAGGCATTGCCGCCCTGGGTGGCGATGATGGCGATCCGCCCATCGTCGGCCAGACATTCGATCTCGCGACCGACATAGTCGCCGGCCACCATGTCCAGCACGACATCGGCGCCGCGACCACCGGTGAGGCGCTTGGTTTCGGCCACGAAATCCTGCGTGCGGTAGTTGATGGCATGGTCGGCACCCAGCGCCAAGCAGGCGGCGCATTTCTCGTCGCTGCCTGCAGTGACGATGACCTGCGATCCCAACGCCCCGGCCAACTGGATGGCGGTGACGCCGATGCCGCTGGACCCGCCCTGCACCAGCAGCGTCTCGCCGGGCTGCAGGCGCGCGATGGAAAAGACGTTTTGCCAGACGGTGAAAAAGGTCTCGGGCAGGCTGGCCGCCTGCACCAAATTCAGCCCCAGCGGCACCGGCAGGCATTGCCCGACCGGAGCCACGCACAGTTCGGCATAACCGCCGCCAGCGACCAGCGCGCACACCGCGTCGCCCAGCTTCAACCCGGCCGCGGCCAGGTCCTCGGGCGCTCCGCCAGCTACCGTGCCGGCCACTTCAAGCCCGGGCAGGTCGGACACGCCCGGCGGCATGGGATACAGGCCTTTGCGCTGCAGCACGTCGGGGCGGTTGACGCCCGAGGCCTGCACCGCAATCAGCAGTTCACCCGGCGCCGGCACCGGGTCGGGGCGCTGCGTTTCGCGCAGCACCTCCGGCGGACCGAAGCGGGTGATCTCGATGGCGCGCATGGCGCAGCTCAGTCCTGGCGCTCGCTGGGCGGATTGCTGCCGGCGTCGGGCGCAGCCGCAGCCTCGGCGGCCACGGACGCGTCGGCGCGCGCGTCGCTGCTCTCGCGGGGTTCGCGCGCCTCGCGGGGTTCACGCGGCTCGCGGCGCGGACCACGGTCGCCACGCCCACCGCGGTCGCCGCGGTCCCCAAAGTCGCGGCGCGGGCGCTCTTCCTCGACAAAGCCTTCCGGCCGCTCGAGCAGCGCCTTCATGCTCAGCTTGATGCGGCCCTTCTCGTCGGTCTCCAGCACCTTGACCTTGACGATCTGGCCTTCCTTCAGCAGGTCGGTGACGTTCTCCACGCGGTGGTGGGCGATCTGGCTGATGTGCAGCAGGCCGTCCTTGCCGGGCAGGATATTGACCAGCGCGCCGAAGTCCAGGATCTTGGTGATCGCGCCTTCGTAGACCTTGCCGATCTCTGCCTCGGCCGTGATCTCGCCGATACGCTTCAGGGCGAAGGCGGCCTTGTCGGCGTCGGTGGAGGCCACCGTGATGGTGCCGTCTTCGCCGATGTCGATGGTGCAGCCGGTTTCCTCGGTCAGCGCGCGGATGGTGGCGCCGCCCTTGCCGATGACGTCGCGGATCTTCTCCTGGTTGATCTTCATCGTGTACAGGCGCGGCGCGAACTGGCTCACCTCGGTCTTGGCCCCACCCACGGCCTCGACCATCTTGGACAGGATGTGCAGCCGCGCTTCCTTGGCCTGCGCCAGCGCCACCTGCATGATTTCCTTGGTGATGCCCTGGATCTTGATGTCCATCTGCAGCGCCGTGATGCCGCCGTGGGTGCCGGCGACCTTGAAGTCCATGTCGCCCAGATGATCTTCATCGCCCAGGATGTCGGTCAGCACGGCGAAACGGTTGCCTTCCTTGATCAGGCCCATGGCGATGCCGGCCACGTGCGCCTTCAGCGGCACGCCGGCGTCGAGCAGGCTCAGGCAGCCGCCGCACACGCTGGCCATCGAAGACGAGCCGTTGCTCTCGGTCACTTCGGACACGATGCGCATCGTGTAGGGGAAGTCCTCCTTCTTCGGCAGCACGGCGATCAGCGCGCGCTTGGCGAGCCGGCCGTGGCCGACTTCGCGCCGCTTGGGCGTGCCGAAGCGGCCCGCCTCGCCGGTGGCGAAGGGGGGCATGTTGTAGTGCAGCATGAAGTTGTCGGTGAACTCGCCGGCCAGCGCGTCGATGCGCTGAGCGTCGCGTTCGGTGCCCAGCGTGGCCACCACCAGCGCCTGCGTCTCGCCACGCGTGAAGAGGGCACTGCCGTGGGTGCGCGGCAGCACACCGGAGCGGATCTCGATCGGGCGCACGGTGCGCGTGTCGCGGCCGTCGATGCGCGGCTCGCCGGACAGGATCTGGCCGCGCACCAGGCGCGATTCGATGTCGAACAGCAGCGATTCGACCTTCACGCTGTCGAAGGCCACGCCTTCGGCCTTGAGCGAACTCATGACGTTGGCGTAGGCGTCGCGGCAGGCCTGGGTGCGCGCCTGTTTGCTGCGGATCTGGTAGGCGGCGCGCAGCGGCTCCTCGGCCAGCGCGGCGACCTTGGCGATGAAGTCCTCGTCCTTGGCCGGGGCTTGCCAGTTCCATTCCGGTTTGCCGGCTTCGCGCACCAATTCGTTGATGGCGTTGATGGCGATATTGCCCATGTCGTGGCCGAAGACCACGGCGCCCAGCATCACCTCTTCGGTCAACTGGTCGGCTTCGGACTCCACCATCAGCACGGCGGCTTCGGTGCCGGCCACGACGAGGTCGAGCGCGCTCTCGGTGAGCTGCGTCTTGCCCGGGTTGAGCACGTACTCGCCGTTGATGTAGCCCACGCGCGCGGCACCGATGGGTCCGTTGAACGGGATGCCACTGATGCTGAGCGCGGCGCTGGTGCCGATCATGGCGGCGATATCGGCCGGCACCTCGGGGTTCAGGCTCAGCACGTGCACGATGACCTGCACTTCGTTGTAGAAGCCTTCCGGGAACAGCGGGCGGATCGGGCGGTCGATGAGGCGGCAGGTCAGCACCTCCAGCTCGCTCGGCCGGCCTTCACGCTTGAAAAAGCTGCCGGGGATCTTGCCGGCGGCGTAGGTCTTCTCGGTGTAGTCCACCGTCAGCGGGAAGAAGTCCTGGCCTGCCTTGGCGTCGGTCTTGGCCACCACCGTGGCCAGCACCACGGTGTCGTCGATATTCACAATGACGGCGCCGCTGGCCTGGCGCGCGATTTCGCCGGTTTCCATGGTGACCTGGTGCGGGCCCCACTGGAAGGTCTTGGTGATCTTGTTGAACATGCTCATGCGTTCGTCTCCTTGAGAGAGGGCAGCGCAATGCCATTCCAGGGCAGCCCACGGAACCCGTGGTCGAGGCGGCTTTGGAATGACACAGCAGTGCGGCCCGGTTGGGAACAGATGCCGGGGCCGCGCGGCGGCGGCCCCGAGGCGGGTCTTATTTGCGCAGGCCGAGGTTGGCAATCAGCGCGGTGTAGCGATCGGCGTCCTTGTCCTTCAGGTAGGCCAGGAGGCGCTTGCGCTGGTTGACCATGCGCACCAGGCCGCGGCGGCCGTGGTGGTCCTTCAGGTGCTGCTTGAAGTGCGGCATGAGTTCGTTGATGCGCGCCGTGAGCAGCGCAACCTGAACTTCGGGGGAGCCGGTGTCGGCGGCGCCACGGGCGTGGGCCTTGACGACTTCGGCCTTGGTGGCGGTGGTCATGGTCATGGTGGATTTCCTGGTTGATTCTGGAAACCGCCGTGCCAGCGCCAGGGGAACAGGCGCCCGCCACGGTTTCCGGGTTGACTTGCGGCCGCCAGTGAAACCAACCGACGCCGTGCTTTCCCTTTGAAGGGAACTCGCGATTATAGACGGATCGCGGCCGCCAGCCGCTGCAGGCCCTGGTCCAGCCGCGCCGGGTCGCGCGACGCGAAGCACCAGCGCAGCCAGCCCTCACCCTCCAGCCCGAAGGCCGCGCCAGGCGCCAGGCCCAGCCCGTGATCGGCCACCAGCCGCTTGGCGAAGGCCAGCGAGTCGTCTTCGCCCTCGACGCGGAAGAAGGCATATAGGCTCCCTGGCGGGCTGGCCACGGTGACGCGGGGCAGCGCCTGCAGCCCAGCCACCAGCCGGTCGCGGCAGGCCTGCAGCCGCGCCACCAGGCCGGGCACGAAAGCGTCGGCCGACTGCAGCGCCGCCAAGCCGCCGCGCTGCACGAAGACCGGGGCGCAGGAACTGTTGAACTCCAGCAGCTTGCCGGCGGCGGGCATGGCGGCCGGCGGCAGCACCAGCCAGCCCAGCCGCCAGCCCGTCATCAGGAAGCTCTTGCTGAAGCTGTGCACGACGACGAGGCGGTCGTCGGGCGCAGCGATGTCCAGGAACGATGGCGCCGACGCCGTGCCGTCGAAGAAGATGCGTTCGTACACCTCGTCGGCCACGATCCAGGTGCCGGTCTTGCGGCAGTGGTCGAGCAGGGCTTGCTGCTCGGCGCGTGTGAGCGTCCAGCCGGTGGGGTTGTTGGGGGCGTTGACGAGCAGCACACGCGTGCGCGGCGTCACGGTCGCCAGCAGTTCTTGCAGGTCCAGCCGCCAGGCGCCGGCCTGCGGCCGCAGCGACACACGCATCACCTCGGCACCCAGGATCGCCGGCTGCGCCGTGAGGTTGGGCCACACCGGCACCACGGCCACGACCTCGTCACCCTGCCCCACCAGCATCTGCATGGCCAGCATCAACGCGCTCACGCCCGAGGAACTGACGGCCACGCGGCCCGCGTCCAGCGGGCCATGCAGCGCACTCGTGTAAGCGGCTATGGCCTCACGCAGCTCCGGCAGGCCGAGGTTGTGCGAATAGAAGGTTTCGCCGCGCGCCAGCGAATCGGCGGCGGCCTGGCGCACGGGTTCGGGCGTGACCTCGTCGCTTTCGCCGAACCAGAAGGCCAGCACGTCGTCGCGCCCGAGGCCGGCATTGGCCACCTCACGGATCTTGGAGCCAGGCAGGGCCTCGATGGCTTCACGCATCGGTCGTCTTTCGTTGCATGGGGGCAATTTCGTCCAGCGGCCAGCGCGGCTTCACGTCGAAGGCGCCGCCGCGCTGCACGTCGGCCAGGCCGTGCTGCAGACGCAGCGCGGCGGCCAGCGCGATCATGGCGCCGTTGTCGGTGCACAGCGCCAGCGGCGGGTAGTAGATCCGGGCCCCGAGACGGGCCGCACCAGCGTCCAGCGTTTCGCGCAGGCGCAGGTTGGCTCCCACGCCGCCGGCCACCACCAGGCGGCGGTGGCCGCTGGCCTTGAGTGCGCGCAACGACTTGGCCACCAGCACGTCGACGATGGCCGCCTGCGTGGACGCCGCCAGGTCGGCCCGGGACTGTTCGCAGATATTGGGGCCGAGCTTGCGCGCCTGCGTCATCACCGCCGTCTTCAGGCCGGCGAAGGAAAAATCCAGGTTGGCGCTGTGCAGCAGCGGCCGCGGCAAGGCGAAGGCGGTCGGGTCGCCGAAATCGGCCAGCCGCGCCAATGCCGGGCCGCCCGGATAACCCAGGCCCAGCAGCTTGGCGCTCTTGTCGAAGGCTTCGCCGGCGGCATCGTCGATGGTTTCGCCGAGCAAGGTGTAGCGGCCGACGCCTTCGACCTGCATCAACTGCGTGTGGCCACCCGAAACCAGCAATGCCACGAGGGGAAAGGCCGGCGCTTCGTCGCCCAGGAAGGGCGAGAGCAGGTGTCCTTCCAGGTGGTGCACGCCCAGCGCCGGCTTGCCCAGGGCCGCGGCCAGTGCCACCGCCACGCCGGCGCCTACGAGCAGCGCGCCAGCCAAGCCCGGGCCGCGTGTATAGGCGACCAGGTCGACATCGGCCAGCGCACAGCCGGCCTCGGCGAGCACTTGCCGCGCCAGCGGCAACACGCGGCGGATATGGTCGCGCGAGGCCAGTTCCGGCACCACGCCGCCATAGGCCGCGTGCAGGGCCACCTGGCTGTGCAGCGCCTCGGCCAGCAGGCGGGGCGGGCCGTCCAGCCGTGTTTCGACCAACGCCACGCCGGTCTCGTCGCACGACGATTCAAAACCCAGGACCTTCATCGGCGGGCAGTGTAGCGACGGGGTGTGCAGGTCAGGCACAGCGCTTGCAAGGAAAGATTCGACACCTTCGTCTGGTGTCTGTCTGTCTCCTCAGCAGGGCGCAAGCTCTGGTTCAACCCCCCGGTCCGCAAGGTCGGGGGGTCTTCTTTTGGTGCGCGGCGCACCGGCTCAGTGATTTTCGCGTGCGTGGTTGATCGAGTATTTGGGGATCTCGATCGTCACGTCCTGGTTCGACAGGATGGCCTGGCAGCTCAGCCGCGAGGTGGGCGTCAAGCCCCAGGCGCGGTCGAGCAGGTCTTCCTCGGACTCGTCCATCTCGCCCAGGGACTCCAAGCCTTCCTTCACCACCACATGGCAGGTGGTGCAGGCGCAGCTCATCTCGCAGGCGTGCTCGATGGGGATGCCGTTCTCCAGCAGCGCCTCGCAGATGGACGTGCCGGCGGGTGCCTCGACGGTGTCGCCCAACGGGCAGTATTCGGCGTGCGGCAGGATGCGGATGGTGGGCATGGGCGGAGTTCTCTAGATGTCTTCGACACGCCGGCCAGCCAGCGCCTGGCGGATGCCCTGGTTCATGCGGGCGGCGGCGAAGGCTTCGGTGCCCTCGGCCAGCGCCTCGACGGCGGCTTCAATGGCGTGGGCGTCGGTGCCGGTGGCGATGCGTTCGGTTTCCAGCGCCAGCGCCTCGACCGCGGCGCGTTCTTCGACACCGAGCAAGGCGCCGTCCACGGCGAGCGCGGCGCGGGTGGCGAGCACCATGCGCTCGGCGTCGACGCGGGCTTGGCGCAGCGAGCGCGCCGCCATGTCTTCTTCGGCGTGGGTGAAGCCGTCCTTCAGCATCTGCGCGATCTGCTCGTCGGCCAGCCCGTAGCTGGGCTTGACCGTCACCGCAGCTTCCACGCCCGAGGTCTGCTCTCGCGCCGAAACGCTGAGCAGTCCGTCGGCGTCGACCTGGAAGGTGACGCGGATGCGCGCCGCGCCGGCCACCATGGGCGGGATGCCGCGCAGTTCGAAGCGCGCCAGAGAGCGGCACTCGCTCACCAGGTCGCGTTCGCCCTGCACCACGTGAATGGCCATGGCCGTCTGGCCGTCCTTGAAGGTGGTGAATTCCTGCGCCTTGGCCACTGGAATGGTGGTGTTGCGCTCGATCACGCGCTCCACCAGTCCGCCCATGGTTTCCAGCCCCAGCGACAAGGCGATCACGTCGAGCAGCAGCAGTTCGCCGTCGCGCGCATTGCCGGCCAGCGCATTGGCCTGGATCGCGGCGCCGATGGCCACCACCTGGTCGGGGTCGACATTGGTCAACACCTCGCGGCCGAACAGTTCGCTGACCGAAGTGCGCACCAGCGGCATGCGCGTGCTGCCACCGACCATGACCACGCCCTGCACCTCGTCGCGCGTCACTTTGCCGTCGCGCAGCACTTTGCGCACGGCCGCCAGCGTGCGGTCGATCCAGGGGCGCGCCAGCAGGTCGAGCTGGCTGCGGCTGACGGCCAGGCACAGTTCGCGCCCGGCGATCGTGGCCGACCAGTCGGCCGCGTCGCTGCTGCTCAGCGCTTCCTTGGTGGCGCGTGCGGCCACCAGCGCCGCGCGTTTGTCCTGCGGGTCGGCCGCAACGGCCTCGCATGCTGCCAATGCCCAGTCGGCCAGCGCATGGTCGATATCGTCTCCGCCCAACGCGGCATCGCCCCCCGTGGCCACCACCTCGAACACGCCTTTGGTGAGACGCAACAGCGAGATGTCGAAGGTGCCGCCGCCCAGGTCGTACACCGCGTAAAGACCTTCGCTGGCGTTGTCCAGGCCGTAGGCCACGGCCGCCGCGGTCGGCTCGCTGATCAGCCGCAGCACGTTCAGCCCGGCCAGCTGCGCGGCGTCCTTCGTCGCCTGCCGCTGCGCGTCGTCGAAATAGGCCGGCACCGTGATGACGGCGCCGAAGAGTTCGGTGTCGAAGCTGTCCTCGGCACGCTGGCGCAGGCGGGCCAGGATTTCGGCCGACACCTCCACCGGCGTCTTCAGGCCGTCGCGGGTTTCCAGCGCCAACATGCCGGGCTGGTCGACGAAGCGGTACGGCAGCTTTTCGCGGCCGGCGATATCGGTGAGCTGGCGGCCCATGAAACGCTTGACGGAGACGATGGTGTTCTCGGCGTCGCCCGCCATCGATTCGAGCGCCTCGAAGCCGATCTCGCGCTGGCCGCCGGACAGGTAGCGCACGGCGCTGGGCAGCAACACGCGGCCGCGGTCGTCGGGCAGGCACTCGGCCACGCTGTGGCGCACGGCGGCCACCAGCGAATGCGTGGTGCCCAGGTCGATGCCCACCGCCACGCGCCGCTGGTGCGGGTCGGGCGCCTGCCCGGGTTCGGAAATCTGCAACAAGGCCATGGGCGGTTCTATCGGGTAGGGGTCGGGTCGAGCGCGTCCAGGCGACGCTCGATATCCTGGCGGAAACGGTTCAAGAACATCAGTGCTCGCACTTGCGCCGCGGCCGCTGGCGCGTCGCCCGTCACGTCGAGCAGGCGGGCCACGTCGGCCTGCAGGTCGCGCTCGGCGGCGCCCACCTCGGCTTCGAGCCCTTCCACGGCGGCGGCGTCGGCGGCCTCTTCCAGCGCCTCGCGCCACTGCATCTGCTGCATCAGGAAAGCCATCGGCATGGCGGTATTGTCGTGGGCCTGGATCGGCGCACCGCGGCGCTCGCACAGGTAGGCGGCGCGGCTGAGCGGGTCCTTCAGTCGCTGGTAGGCCTCGTTCACGCGCACGGCCCATTGCATGGCGACGCGCTGCGCCGCCGCGCCGTCGCCGGCAAAGCGGTCGGGGTGCACCTCGGCCTGCAACTGGCGCCAGCGCGCGTCGAGTTCGGTGCGGTCCTGTGCGTGGCGCTCGGGCAGGCCGAAGAGGGTGAAGTCGTCGTCGTCGAGTTTCACAGCCGCTTGCCATAGAAGGCCGACAGGCCGTTGTCGGGGTAGCCGCCGAAGGCCGCGCGCAGCACGTAGCCGCAGCGTTCGTACAGATGCACCGCTTCAACCTGGTCGCGCCCGGTTTCCAGCAACGACAGCCTCAGGCGCTGTTCGAGCAGCGAAGCCTCCAGGGCCTGCAGCAGCCGCCGGCCGATGCCGCGGCCCCGGCATGCAGGGTCGACCATCATGCGCTTGACCTCGCCGTAGGGCAGGCCCTCGGTGGCGGTTTCGCCGGCCATGCGGCGCACGGCGCCAGTGCCGACGATGCGGCGTGTTCGGCCGTCGTCACCCGCTTCCCTGGCAACGAAGAAACTCACTTCAGGTGCCAACAGTTCACTGGCAGCGAGGATGTGGTTGGCCTCGGGTGCGTACAGCGACGCCAGGTAGCGGTCGAGCGCGTCCAGCAGCGCCAGCACCTCGGGCTGGTCGGGTCTTTCGCGGCAGATGACGAACTCGGCGGACATGGGCGGCTCAAGAAAAAAAGGCGCGGCGTGCGGGCCGCGCCTGGCACTGCGGCGCGTGGTTCAGACGCGGAAGGATTCTCCGCAGCCGCAGCGATCCTTTTCGCGCGGATTGTGAAACTTGAAGCCCTCGTTCAAGCCATCGCGCACGAAGTCGAGCTCGGTGCCGTCCAGGTAGGGCAGGCTCTTCGGGTCGATCAGCACTTTCACGCCATGGTCCTCGAAGACCACGTCCTCGGGCGCAATCTCATCGGCATATTCGAGCTTGTAGGCCAGGCCCGAACAGCCGGTGGTCTTCACGCCCAGGCGCACGCCCACGCCCTTGCCGCGGCGCGTGATGTAGCGCGACACATGCCGCGCTGCTGCCTCGCTCAGAGTGACCGCCATGCTGGTTGCCTCAATGGGTTTGTGCCGCGGCCGCGTGCTTGGCTTGGTAATCCTGCACCGCCGCCTTGATGGCATCTTCGGCCAGGATCGAGCAGTGGATCTTCACCGGCGGCAAGGCCAGTTCCTCGGCGATCTGGGTGTTCTTGATGGTCATGGCCTCGTCCAGCGACTTGCCCTTGACCCATTCGGTGACGAGCGAACTCGACGCAATAGCCGAGCCGCAGCCGTAGGTCTTGAAGCGCGCGTCCTCGATCAGTCCGGTGGTCGGGTTGACCTTGATCTGCAGCTTCATCACGTCGCCGCAGGCCGGCGCGCCCACCATGCCGGTGCCGACCGTTTCGTCGCCCTTGTCGAAGGAACCGACGTTGCGCGGGTTCTCGTAGTGCTCGACGACTTTTTCGCTGTATGCCATTTGAGTGCTCCTCTAGGGGTTCAGTGTGCGGTCAGTGGGCGGTCAGTGCGCCGTCCATTGGATCGAGCTGATGTCGATCCCGTCCTTGAACATCTCCCACAGCGGCGAGAGTTCGCGCAACTTGGCCACGCGGTCCTGCAAGGTGCTCACCGCGTAGTCGATCTCGGCTGCGGTAGTGAAACGGCCGATCGTCATGCGCAGGCTGGAGTGCGCCAGTTCGTCGCTGCGGCCCAAAGCGCGCAGCACGTAGCTGGGCTCCAGGCTGGCGCTGGTGCAGGCCGAGCCCGACGACACCGCGATGCCCTTCACGCCCATGATCAGCGACTCGCCTTCGACGAAATTGAAGCTGGCGTTGATGTTGTGCGGCACGCGGCGCTCGATGTCGCCGTTGATGAAAACCTGGTCGATCTTGCCGATGCCGTCGAGCAGCCGTTTGTGCAGCATGCGGATGCGCTCGATCTCGGTGCCCATCTCGGCCTTGGCGATGGCGAAGGCCTTGCCCATGCCCACGCACTGGTGGGTGGGCAGCGTGCCGCTGCGCATGCCGCGCTCGTGGCCGCCACCGTGCATCTGCGCCTCGATTCGCACGCGCGGCTTGCGCCGCACGTACAGCGCACCGATGCCCTTGGGGCCGTAGGTCTTGTGCGAGGCCAGGCTCATCAGGTCGACCGGCAGTTCTGCGAGGTCGATGGTGACCTTGCCGGTGGCCTGCGCCGCGTCCACGTGCAGCAGGATGCCGCGCTCGCGGCACAGCGCGCCAATGGCCGGGATGTCCTGGATGACGCCAATCTCGTTGTTGACCAGCAGGATGGACGCCAGGATGGTGTCCTTGCGCAGCGCGTCCTTGAACTTGTCCAGGTCGAGCAGGCCGTTCTCCTGCACGTCGAGGTAGGTGACCTCGAAGCCCTGACGTTCCAGTTCACGCATGGTGTCGAGCACGGCCTTGTGCTCGGTCTTCAGCGTGATGAGGTGCTTGCCGCGCGAGCTGTAGAAGTGCGCCGCGCCCTTCAGCGCCAGGTTGATGGATTCGGTGGCGCCGCTGGTCCAGACGATCTCGCGCGGGTCCGCGTTGACCAGCGAAGCGACTTCGACGCGGGACTTCTCCACCGCTTCCTCGGCCTCCCAGCCCCAGGCGTGGCTGCGCGAGGCCGGGTTGCCGAAATGTTCGCGCAACCAGGGAATCATGGCGTCGACGACACGCGGGTCACACGGCGTGGTGGCGCCGTAGTCCAGGTAGATGGGGAAATGCGGGGTCATGTTTCAGAGGGCTTCGTTGAGACTAATTCTTGAAGGCGTTGCAGGTCGGGCGGTTCGTCACCACGCTCACTTCGTGAACGCGTTGCCGAGGGCAAACACCGAATTCGGCGCCGTCACCTTGATCGGTTTGACCACCGGCGTACTGGAAATCGCGCGCTTGACGGGGGCTTCGTCGATGGACACGCCCTTGGCCAGTTGCTCGTCGACCAGCTTCTTCAGCGAGATCGAGTCGAGGTATTCGATCATTTTCGAATTGAGGCTGGTCCACAGGTCGTGCGTCATGCACTTGCCGGCGTCCTGGCCCATGCAGTCTTCCTTGCCGCCACAACCAGTGGCGTCGATGGGTTCGTCCACGGCCACGATGATGTCGGCCACCGTGATCTCGCCAGCGCCTCGGCCCAGCGAATAGCCGCCGCCGGGGCCGCGCGTGCTTTCCACCAGTTCGTGCCGGCGCAGCTTGCCGAACAACTGCTCCAAATAGGACAGCGAAATCTGCTGGCGTTGGCTGATGGCGGCCAGCGCCACCGGGCCCGAGTTCGAGCGCAGGCCCAGGTCGATCATCGCCGTGACGGCAAAGCGGCCTTTGGTGGTGAGTCTCATGTTCTGCTCCATGCGCCAAGGGCGCTCAGGGGATCGGCGGATGGGGGCGGCGGTGACATGACACCGGTGCCGCTCCTGTTCCCGACTAATGCGCTCAACTATACCTTAAGTTGACTGTTTCAGTCAAGCATATCGGTCGCCGGGCGGGCTGGCGGGCAGCTCGGCCGAGAGGCGGGCGACCAAGCCCTCGCAAGCATCTTCGACCAGGTCGAGCACATGCTCGAAACCCGCGGCGGCGCCGTAATAGGGGTCCGGCACCTCGCGCACGCCGGGGTGCCGGGTCGCATGCTCCATCAGCAGTCCGATGCGTGGTTCGGCGCCTTCGGGCCGGCGGCTGTGCAACCAGCTCCGGTTGGCCTCGTCCATGGCCAGCAACCAGTGGAAGCGGCTGAAGTCGTCCGACTGCACCGGCCGCGCGCGCAGTTTCGCGAGATCGATGCCGCGCTGTGCCGCGACGCGGATGGCCCGCGGGTCCGGCGCCTCGCCGCTGTGATAACCATGCGTGCCAGCCGAGTCCACCACCACGCGCCCGTGTAGGCCAGCCTGCTGCAGCTTGGCGCGCAGCACCCCTTCGGCGATGGGCGAACGGCAGATATTGCCCATGCAGACCATGAGCACCCGCAGCGCGTCGGGTGCCACGGCCTCCCCGGCCGGTGCCTTGCGCAGCAGATCCCGCAGCCGGCGCATCAGGCCGCCCCGCGCGCGGGCACCAAAGGCACCACGTTGAAATCGTGCCCGGGCGCGCCGAAGGCCTGTTCGCGCAGCAGCGCCAGCTGGTCGCGCACGCGCGCCGCTTTCTCGAATTCGAGGTTGCGCGCATGTTCCAGCATCTGCTTTTCCAGCAGCTTGATGCGCTTGCCGAGGTCCTTCTCGGACATGGCCTCGACCTCGGCGGCGGCCTTGGCGGCCTTCAACTCGTCCTTGGCGGTCTTGTCGGAAACGACGCCGTCGATCAGGTCGCGGATGCGCTTGCTCACCGTGCGCGGCGTGATGCCCAAAGCCAGGTTGTGCGCGATCTGCTTCGTGCGGCGGCGCTCGGTTTCGCCGATGGCGGCCTTCATCGAATCGGTCATCCTGTCGGCGTACAGGATGGCGCGGCCGTTGACGTGGCGTGCCGCACGGCCGATGGTCTGGATCAGCGAGCGCTCGGCGCGCAGGAAACCTTCCTTGTCGGCGTCCAGGATGGCCACCAGGCTCACCTCGGGCAGGTCCAGCCCCTCGCGCAGCAGGTTGATGCCCACCAGCACGTCGAACGTTCCCAGCCGCAGGTCGCGCAGGATCTCCACGCGTTCCACGGTGTCGATGTCGCTGTGCAGGTAGCGCACCTTGACGCCGTTGTCGCTGAGGTACTCGGTCAGTTGCTCGGCCATGCGCTTGGTCAGCGTGGTGATGAGCACACGCTCGTTCTTGTCGACGCGGTCGCGGATCTCCTGCAGCACGTCGTCGACCTGGCGCACCGCCGGGCGCACCTCCACCTCGGGGTCGACCAGGCCGGTGGGTCGCACCAGCTGCTCCACCACCTGGCCGGTGTGTTCCTTCTCCCAGTTGCCGGGGGTCGCGGAAACGAACACCGCCTGGCGCATCTTGCGCTCGAATTCCTCGAATTTCAGCGGCCGGTTGTCCAGTGCGCTGGGCAGGCGGAAGCCGTATTCCACCAGCGTGGTCTTACGTGCGCGGTCGCCGTTGTACATGCCGCCGAACTGGCCGATCAGCACATGGCTTTCGTCCAGGAACATCAGCGCGTCGGCCGGCAGGTAGTCGACCAGCGTGGGCGGCGGCTCGCCGGGTGCTGCGCCCGAGAGGTGACGCGTGTAGTTCTCGATGCCCTTGCAGTGGCCCACTTCCTGCAACATTTCCAGGTCGAAGCGCGTGCGCTGCTCCAGCCGCTGCGCTTCCACCAGCTTGCCGCTTTTCACGAAGAAGTCCAGCCGCTCGCGCAGTTCGTCCTTGATGGTGGTGATGGCGTCCACCACACGCTCGCGCGGCGTCACGTAATGGCTGCTGGGGTAGACCGTGAAGCGCGGGATCTTCTGCCGCACGCGGCCGGTGAGCGGGTCCAGCAGCTGCAGGCTTTCCACCTCGTCGTCGAAGAGCTCGATGCGCAGGGCCAGCTCGCTGTGCTCGGCGGGGAAGACGTCGATGGTGTCGCCGCGCACGCGAAAACTGCCGCGACCGAATTCGATCTCGTTGCGCTTGTACTGCATGCGGATCAGCTGCTGGATCACGTCGCGCTGGCTCAGCTTGTCGCCAGCGCGCAGCGTCATCACCATCTTGTGATAGTCGGCCGGGTTGCCTATGCCGTAGATGGCACTCACGCTGGCCACGATGATGACGTCGCGCCGCTCCAGCAGGCTCTTGGTGGCGCTCAAGCGCATCTGCTCGATGTGCTCGTTGATGGCGCTGTCCTTTTCGATGAACAGGTCGCGCTGCGGCACGTAGGCCTCGGGCTGGTAGTAGTCGTAGTAGCTGACGAAATACTCGACGGCGTTCCTGGGGAAGAACTCGCGGAATTCGCTGTACAGCTGCGCCGCCAGCGTCTTGTTGGGCGCGAAGACGATGGCCGGCCGCCCGGTGCGCGCGATGACATTGGCCATCGTGAAGGTCTTGCCGGAGCCGGTGACGCCCAGCAGCGTCTGGAAGGTCAGGCCGTCGTTGAGGCCCTCGACCAGCTGCGTGATGGCGGTCGGCTGGTCGCCGGCCGGCGCGAAGGGCTGGAGGAGCTGGAACGGCGAGTCGGGAAACGATACGAACTCACCCACCGCTGGCGCACCGGGGTCGGCCGCGGCGATGGCAGGGGGCGGGGCAGCCGGGGAAGCGGCGAGTTCGGTCATGCGGGGAATCCCTGAGATTTGATGTCGCGGCCAATTAGAATCAAGAGCTTGGACGCGCCCATGGGCGCGCCGAGCAACCCTGCAGCGTAGCGCAAGCCGCATGCCGACGCATCGGCCAGCGGGCGCGCCGCGCTCCCCCCGCCCCGCACTGGAAACACGCCTCATGTCCGAAACCCTCTTCGCTGCCGTCGAGATGGCCCCACGCGACCCGATCCTGGGTCTGACGGAGCAATTCAATGTCGACCCCAACCCGGCCAAGGTCAACCTGGGCGTGGGCGTGTATTTCGACGACCAGGGCAAGCTGCCGGTGCTGGCCTGCGTGGCGGCGGCCGAACAGCAGTTGCTGGCCTCGCCCAAGGCCAAGGGCTATCTGCCCATCGACGGGCTCGCGGCCTACGACAAGGCCGTGCAAGGTTTGGTCTTCGGCGCCGACAGCCCCGTCGTCACCGGCGGCCGCGTGGCCACCGTGCAGACGCTGGGCGGCACCGGCGGCCTGAAGGTGGGCGCCGACTTCCTGCACAAGCTGCTGCCGGGCGCCCGGGTGCTGATCAGCGACCCGAGCTGGGAAAACCACCGTGCCCTGTTCACCCAGGCCGGCTTCGAAGTCGACACCTACCCGTACTACGAAGCCGCCACGCGCGGCATCCGTTTCGAAGCCATGCTCGCGGCGCTGCGGGCGGCACAGCCGGGCACCGTGGTCGTGCTGCACGCCTGCTGCCACAACCCCACCGGCTGCGACCTGCTGCCGGCGCAGTGGGACCAGGTGGCCGCGGCCTGCGCCGAGCGCGGGTTGGTGCCGTTCCTGGACCTGGCCTACCAGGGCTTCGGCGACGGCATCACCGAGGACGGCGTTGCCGTGCAGCGCTTCCTGGCCACGGGCATCGCGTTCTTCGTCGCCACTTCGTTTTCGAAGAGCTTCTCGCTCTACGGCGAACGCGTGGGCGCGCTCAGCGTGGTGTGCGAAAGCGCCGAGGAGACCGCTCGCCTGTTGTCACAGTTGAAGATCGTGATCCGCGCCAACTATTCCAGCCCGCCGAGCTTCGGCGCCCAGGTCGTGACCGCCGTGCTCACCACGCCGGCACTGCGCGCCATGTGGGAGGAAGAACTGGCCGGCATGCGCCAGCGTATCCGCGCCACGCGCGAGCAGTTGGTGGCGAAGCTGCGCACCGCGGGTGTGGCCGGCGAACTGGACTACATCACTCGCCAGAAGGGCATGTTCAGCTACTCCGGCTTGAGCCAAGCCCAGATGCAGCGCCTGCGCAGCGAATTCGGCGTCTACGGCCTGGATTCAGGACGCATCTGCGTGGCGGCGATCAACAGCCGCAATATCGAAGCCGTGGTGGCGGCACTGGCCCGGGTGATGCAGGAAGGCGACAAGCCACTGTCGCCGAAGTGACAGGCCAGCCGCTTTCAGCGGCTTGAGCCGGTGTTTTCGCTGTTGGAACGGCGTGCGACGAGGCACGATGGAAACATCTGCATCAAATTTGCTGCGCTGCAGCAAAAATCGCAGTACAGTCAGCTTGGCCACGGGTCCGTTCGTGCATCGTGCATCCGGTCCCGAGCCCACAACGACCGGAGACACAACATGTTGTATCAGCTGTACGAAACCCAGCGCGCCCTGATGGCGCCCTTCTCGGAGTTTGCCAGCGCCACCTCCAAGCTCTACAGCCACCCGCTGTCGCCTTTCGCGCACATACCGATGGCCGAGCGCA
>JAABPT010000111.1 GCA_011391855.1 Burkholderiales bacterium | reverse complement strand
TAAAACGTACCATGAATCAATCCACCACCATAACCATCGACCGTGCCGGGCGGGTCGTGTTGCCAGCGGAACTGAGACGCCGGTTGAACCTGCGCCCCGGATCACGCCTGTTGCTGGAAGTGGTGGCGCAGAAGATCGAATTGACGCCTGAGCCGCAGCAAATGGCTGAACTGGTCATGAGCGCTGGTCGGCGTACCGTATTGCGCCCCAGCGGCGAGGTTTTCGACGCGGCAGCTGCCACGCGGGCAGAGCGCGAGGCTCAAGCGCAGCGGGGTGGCCGCCGGTGAGCCTGTTTCTCGATACGTCGGTCCTGCTCGCGTCACTCGATCCCGACGAGCCCAACCATGCTGCTTGCGACAAGTTGGTCGCCTCGGGCGGGCACGGGGTCTACGTTCATGCGCTGGCCGAGACCTTTTCCGTCCTCACGGGCGGCAAGCAGGGCCGGCGGCTGAGTGCAGCGCTGGCGGCGCGCCTCATTCAAGACAGCGTGCTGCCCTACGTTCAGCCCGAGGTGCTTTCCGGCCCCGAGATGATGCTGGCGCTGTCGGAGTGCGAAAGCCGCGGCGTGCGCGGCGGTGCCATCTACGATTGGCTGCACCTGGCTGCCGCCCGTCATGCCGGGGCCGAGGTGCTGGTCACGCTGGATCAGCGCGACTTCCTGTCCATCGCGCGGCCAGGCGATCCGCGGATCGACGGGGTCAGGTCTTAAATATTGTTAAGACCTTAAAAGTAAAGACCTGACCCCATCATCTTGGCGGCTGCGCCCGCAGCCACTGCTCCAGCATCATCAGGATCCACACCATTTCGCCGTAGTACCCCGGGTGCTCCGGCAGGCGTTCTTTCAGCAGCGAGTCAATGAACGCCGGCTGCACGATGCCACGCCCGGCCAGCGACTGCAGCGAATCAGTGGCGAAGCGCTTCAGCCCTTCGTGCCGGTTCGCCCACACGCCGAAGGGCAAGCCGAACCCCTGCTTCTTCTTCGCCAGGATCTCGTCGGGCAGGAATCCGCGCAACGCCTCCTTGAAGAACCAGCGCAACTTCTGCCCCTTCAGCTTGTATTCGCTGGCCAGCGTGAGCGAGAAGTCGAGCAGGCCCTGGTCGAGGAAGGGGTAGCCCACCGCCACGCCGGCCAGCGCGGTGCTGCCACGCACCTTGGGCAGGTCGGCCTCGGCCAGCGTGTAGCGCCAGTCGTAGGCCAGCATGAGGTTCAGCGCGCTGGCGTCGCCGCTCACTTGCTGCCACACGGCGCGCTGCTGGCGCAACGGGTCGGCCTCGTCCACCCGGGCCAGGAAGTCGGGCATGAACACCTGGCGCGGGTCCAGCCGCAGCAGCAGGTTGTACATCTGCATGCGGTCGGGCAGCGGCACCTTGGCCTGCTCCACGTAGCTGCGGCCCTTGCGCGCCAGCGGCAGGGCGCCCAGCGGGGTCTTTACCAGCAGCGGCTCGAGCAGGCCGTGGCGCAGCAGGCGCGGCACGTTGTCGTAGAAGCCGAAGACGCGCTGCTTGGCGTAGCGGGCGTTGCCGCCATAGAGCTCGTCGCCGCCGTCGCCGGCCAGCAGCTTGGTGACGCCGTCTTCACGCGCCATCTTGGCGCAGTAGTAGGCCGGCAGCACGCTGCTGTTGCCGAAGGGCTGGTCGAAGTGCGCCGCCACGGCGGGGATGCTGCGCACCAGGTCGTCGGGGGTGACGTAGTACTCGTGGTGCTCGGTGCCGAAGCGCTGGGCGGCGATGCGCGCGAACTGCATCTCGTCGTAGCCCTCGGCTTCGAAGCCGATGCTGTAGGTGGCGGCGCGGCCGGCCAGCTGCTTCGTCATGCCGGCCACGGTGGAACTGTCGGTGCCGCCGCTCAGGAAGCACGCGGGCTTGCTGCCGTCCAGCTGGGTTGCCACGGCTTGCTGCACGCGCTGGCGGAATTCGGCGGCCAGGGGTTCGAAGGCGGCGCTGGCCGGTTCGCGGAATTCGGGCACCCAGTAGGGCGCCACGGTGAGCTGGCCGTTCTCGAACAGCGCGTAGTGCGCTGGCGGCATGCGCTGCACACCCTGAAACACGGTGCGCGGCGAAGGGATGACGTGGAAATACAGGTAGTCGAAGATGGCCTGCGGGTCGATCTCGGCGCGCGGGGGCAGGGCGGCCAGGTCGTCGGCGCGCTCGGCAAAGTGCAGGGTGCCGTTGATGACGCGCCAGCACAGGGTGCGGATGGCGAAGCGGTCCACGGCCAGAAAGGTGCGGCCGGCGATGCTGGTGATGCCCACCGCGAAATCGCCGCTGGCGCCGGCGGCGGCTTGGGCCGCGCTGCCGTGGGCCAGCGCTGCCTGCCAGGCCGCTGCGTCACCTTGCGCCCGCGCCAAGTCGGCCAGACGGCTGTCGCGGAAGCGGGGCGTGCCAAGCGTCAATGCGGGCGGTGCGGCGCCGGTGGAGGTGGGGGCGAGCAAGGCTTCGTTCATGCGGTGCGCAACGTCAGCCGGCAATGCTAGCCGCGCCTGGCCCGTGGGCGGGTGCCCGTGTGCGTTGGTTTTCCGCGGATGCAGCGGGTTTGGGGATGGGGTCAGGTCTTGAATTTAAAGGCCATTGTGGCGTTTGCATTGAGGTCGCAAGCCAAGATGTCCTGTGGCATCGAGCATCCAGGGCCTGAACTGGTCTTGCGGGACTTGAAATTCAAGACCTGACCCCGAGACTGCTCAAGGCAAATAGGATTGAAGACCTGACCCCGAAACCCTCGTGCTATGCCAGCGCCACGCTGGCCTGCAACTCGTCCCAGGGTGCGGTCAGCTTGCGCCCATCGCGTACCAGCAACCCGGCGAGTTCAAGCGCCGCCACGTCCTGGTGCACGTTCTTGTAGTCGCGCTCGAGCGCCGCTGCCAAGCCGCGCACGCTGGCGGCACCGTTCTGGCGCACATGGCGCAGCAGCTCCAGCCGGCGTGGTGAAAGTGTGGCCTGCATGGATCCCAGGTCGAGGAAGGTCACATGCGTCTCGTGCATGTCCTCGCCGCCTGTGGCCCGGTGCCATGCATCCACGAAACGCCGCCCCATGGCGCCCACGCCGTCCACGTGCACCTGAACCTTGCTCATGATTCACCACCTCGATCTTTGTCCACGTCGGCCAGGAAGTCGGCGATCAGCTTCTCGGCACTGACGAATCGGTATGCGGTCTCGCGACCCTTGAAGTGCCGGTGGTCGCCCTTGCCCCGCTCGTTGTCGTAGCCGACGATGCGCCGCCCATCGAAACAATAGAACAGGCGGAACTTCAGGTCGTGCGTGGAAGGTGCAAGCCGCTCGGGTACGCGCCAGATCACCATCTCCACCACCGCACCATCTGGAAACACCACCTTGTCGTAAAACAGGCGCATCGCCTTCATGACAGCCATTGCACCAGCGCTGAATGATGGTGTCAAGAACCATCATCGAGTTCATTAGGGGTCAGGTCTTCAATTTGAAGTTTGCCCGGAGGCCTGCCCCATGCTGACCAGCTGGCTCACCCTTGCCACCGACAGCCCCAACTCCCGTGCCATGGCCGTCATCGTCAGGCCGCCTTCGCGGTAGGCGCGGTACAGCGCCTCTTCCCGCGAGCCGCAGCGCGCCATCCAATCTTGCAGCGAGGCCGCCAGCGCCAGGGGCTCGGCGCGCTGTGGCCGCGGCACTTCGGGTATGGCCATGCGCGCGGCGGCGGCGTGGGCGTGCATGCGTTCGACGAACGCCTGGTCGCCCAGATACACCTGCTGGCGCAAGGCGCCGGTCCACAGCGGGGCGTCGCGGGCGGATGCCACCAGTTCGGCGTACAGGCGCTGCGCCTGTGCCTGGCCGGCCGGGGTGGCGGGTGTGCGGCCCAGAAGCATGCCGTGCACCAGGCTGGCGTCCAGCCAGTGCGGGCCGGGGCTGGCGCCCGTGAGCGCCTGGTAGCTCGACCACGGCCAGTCCCGCGCCGAAACCACCATGCCGGCGCGCACGGGGTTCAGGTCGACGTAGCGGCACACTTCCAGCAGGTAGGCGTCGCGGTCCACGAGGATGGCCTTGAAGCGCCCCTGGAACACATGGCCCACCTTGCCGTGGCGGCGGTTCATGCGTTGGGTGAAGACGCCGTTCACATGCCGCATCAGCGCCGAAAGATTGGGCTGCCGCGTGCGCACCACCAGGTGGTAGTGGTTGCCCATCAGGCAGTACGCCAACGCACTGGCGTCGAAGCGGTCGAAGGCCTGGGCCAGCAGGCCGAGAAACAGCCGCCTGTCGTGGTCGTCCATGAAGATCGTCTCCTGCCGGTTGCCACGGGCGGTGACGTGGTACACGGCATCGGCAAATTCAATGCGCAGCGGGCGGGCCATGGGTGTGTGGAATGGAATGGAGCGAACTGGACACAATAGTTTAAGACCTGACCCCGGTCGAATCTTGACCTCGACGAAATTTGATCGCATCATGCTTCAGTCGATTTGATGCTTTGATGCCATGCGAACCACGATAACACTCGACCCTGATGTCGAAAGGCTGCTCAAGCAGGCGGTGCACGATCAAGATGCATCGTTCAAGCAGGTCATCAACGAAGCCTTGCGGCTGGGGCTGCAGAAGGGGCCGCGGGAGCCCCTGCCGCGCTACGAACCGCTCACCTTCGACCTAGGGCGCCCTTTGGTCGACCTCGCCAAGGCGGGTGCGCTGGCCGGCGAACTGGAAGACTTGGCGCTGATCGAGAAGCTGCGGGCAGGCCGCTGAGGGGCCGGTGAAGATCCCCGACGTCAACGTGCTCATCCATGCCGTGGATCGAGGCTCCGCGCAGCACGAACGCGCCCAGCGCTGGCTGGCGGACGCATTCGCGGCGCCCGCCGGCGTGGGCTTCGCATGGGTGGCCTTGCTGGGCTTCGTGCGCATCACCACCCGCACGGGCGTTTTCAGCCAGCCACTGCCCGTGGCCGACGCATTGAGGGTGGTGGACCACTGGCTTTCGCACCCTGCTGCGCAGGTCGTGCACCCGGGCCCGCGGCACGCGGCCCTGCTGGCGCGACTGCTGCTGGCGGCCGGTACGGGCGGCAACCTGACGACCGACGCCCATCTGGCTGCCCTGGCCATCGAGCATGGCGCCACCATCGGCTCGTTCGACCGCGACTTCCGGCAATTCGCGGGCGTTCATCTGGACTGGTTGGGCGCGGACTGACGCGCGGGCCTATTCGGGTACCCCGCGCTGCCCAGGGCCCTCGAAGACATTGCCTTCGTCCACCACCTCCACCGGCCCCGCCAGGCGCTCGCGCCACAGGTGAACGAAGCGCGCAGGCGCCTCGGGTGTGCCCGGGTGGTGGTTGACGAAGCGGTTGTCGCGCAGCACCAGCCGGCCGCCGTACTGGCCGCCGGCTTCGGCGCCCATGCTCAGCATGGCGGGGTTTTGCGTGCGGGCCGACTGCTCGATGCGGTTGCCCTGCACCAGGTTGTCGCCGCCGTTCGGAAATTCCAGTTCGTACGACGCCTGGCCGTCGGGCCCGTCGACGAGTTCGTTCCACAGGATGCGATTCACGGCCGCGCGGCTCTTGAGCAGGTGGCCGCGAAAGCCGTTGTAGAAGCGGCTGTGCATGACCACGCAGGTGCCGATGGCGCCCACGTACAGCAGGTGGTGCAGTTGGCCGCTGTCGTGGCGCGGGGCGTCGCCGAATTCGCAATGGCGCACCACCAGGTGCATGTCGGGTCGGCCGGCGCTGAGCAGGCCCATCTCGTTGTCGAAGAAGCGGCAGCGGTCCAGCGTCAGCGTGCCGGCCTCGAAGCGGATGCCGGCACCGTTGCCGGTGGGCACGCGGGCGCCGCGGAATTCGAGGTTCTCGATGCGCACGCCGGGGGCGCGCACGACGAGGATGGCTTTGCCCTCGGCGTGGCGGCCGTCGGCGTGCAGCACGGCACCGGGGCCTGGGCTGGTGAGCGTCAGGCCGGGCTGGTCGATGACGCCGGTGGCGCCGAAGTGGTCGCCCGCGGGCACGATCACGGTCTGCCCGGGCCGGGCGCTGCGAAGGACTGAAGGAAGGAGTGAGGTCGTCTGCGTGCGGCCTTCCGGTGGTTTCACAGACGGCGACACTCGGAACTCACCCGTATTGCCATCCCGGGTGCG
>JAABPT010000110.1 GCA_011391855.1 Burkholderiales bacterium | reverse complement strand
AAGGGGAATGTTGTCGGTAGGACGAACACGTGAAGAAACCAAGCGCGGCACGATACCCCAAAAGCAGACCCCGCCCAAGTGGTGTTGCTGCGGGTGTTGCTGCGGCAGCCGGGGTCTTGCAGCGCCGGCCCTGCACAACGCGCGCCGGCCTGCTTCGGTTGTCACGGCCCTTGCAGGTGGCCGAGTTTCAGCCTTCGGCGCCGGGCCTGCTGCGATGGTGGACGATCTGCAATCCGCGCGCCTTGTAGCCCCGCCAGCGGCCGCGGCCGCGGTCGGCTTCGTCGGCATCGCCGGACACGATCTCGATCAGGCGCTCGACCGGGCCAAGGTCCTGCGGCAAGTCGGCACCCAGGTTCACCAGCACGCCCGGCGCGCCGGGCAGGCCGGCCTGCGAGGCCAGCCAGATGGGCGTGCGCGCCGCCACGGCCGCGCTGGCCCCGGGCTGCCGCACATGGGGCACGAAGTCGCGCTCGTCGAAGGTCCACAGGGCTCGGTCCAGCGCCGCCAGCGTGGCCGGCGGCGCGGTCACCTGCACACGCACCCCGGCGCGGCAGGCCTTGCGCAGCAGCCGGCAGGCAAAGGCCACGGGGTCCGCCACGCCGGTGTGGAACTCGACCTCGGTCATGCCGCGAACTCAGAAACGCGCTCTGCGCGGCAGCCGTGTTCCTGGTCGGCTCACTGCGCCCGCGACAGCACGAAATGCGTCAGCAGCGGCACCGGCCGCCCGGTGGCGCCCTTGGCCTTGCCCGAATTCCAGGCCGTGCCGGCGATGTCCAGGTGCGCCCAGCGCAGCTTGGCCGTGAAGCGCTTGAGAAACATCGCCGCCAGGATGGCACCACCGTCGCGCGAACCGACGTTGGCCATGTCGGCGAAATGGCTCTTCAACTCTTCGCCGTATTCCTCGTCCAGCGGCATGCGCCAGGCCGGGTCCAGCGCCTGCTCGCCAGCGGCCAGCAGCTCGGCAGCCAGCGCGTCGTCGGCGCTGAACAGGCCCGAGCGGTGGTGCCCCAGCGCCACCACGCAGGCGCCGGTGAGGGTGGCGATGTCGACCACCACCGCCGGCTTGAAGCGCTCGGCGTAGGTCAGCGCGTCGCACAGGATGAGCCGGCCTTCGGCGTCGGTATTGAGGATCTCGATCGTCTGCCCCGACATGCTGGTGACCACGTCGCCGGGCTTGATGGCGCGGCCGCTGGGCATGTTCTCGCAGGTGGGAATAATGCCGATGAGGTTGACCTTGGCCTTGAGCTGCGCCACCGCGCGCAGCGTGCCCAGCACGCTGGCCGCGCCGCCCATGTCGAACTTCATCTCGTCCATGGCCGCGGCGGGCTTGATGGAGATGCCGCCGGTGTCGAAGGTGATGCCCTTGCCGACCAGCACCACGGGCGCGTCGGTCTTGCCTGCGCCCATCCAGCGCGCCACGATGAAACGCGGCGGCTCTTCGGAGCCCTGGGCCACCGAGAGGAACGAACCCATGCCGAGCTTTTCGCAGGCCTTGCGGTCCAGTACCTCGACCTTCAGGCCATGCTCCTTGCCCAGCTTGCGCGCCTGCTCCGCCAGGTAGATGGGCGTGCAGTGGTTGCCCGGCCGGTTGGCGCATTCGCGCGCCAGCGTGGCGCCGTCGGCGATGGCCTGGCCGCGCCTCAGGCCTTCGACCACCGCCACGGCTTCGGGTTTGGTGCAGACCAGGCTCACCGCCTGCAGCTTGGAAGCCGGTGCGGCGCTGGGCTTGGTCTCGCGATACAGGTACAGCGCCTCGCCCACCGCGCCTGCGAGCGCCTCGCCATGGGACGCACCGAGTTCGCCGCCGCCGGCCACCGCCACCGCGAGATGCTTGCTGCCGCCGCCCTTGAGTAGGCCCAGGCCGGCGACCATGGCCTTGCGCAGCGACTTCACCGAACCGTCGCCGGCGGCCACGAAGGTTACGCGCGGCGCCTTCACGCCGGCCATGCGGTGCGCGTACAGCGACTTGCCCGCCTTGAGCTCGAAGTCGCCGTCTTTCAACGCCGCGGCCAGCAGGTCGGCCAGCGGGTGATCCAGTCCGGCCGGCAGGGTCTCGCCCACCACCAGCACGAGCAGGGCATCGGCGCCCAGGGCGGCCAGTCCGCCGGCACCGGTTACCTGCGTCTTGAAGTCCATAATTCCCCCAACGGAAGAAAAGCGCGGATGTTATTCGATACGACTGTGCGGCGAGAGCTCGCGCGGAGCTTCGGCGCCACGCTGGTGGTGATCCTCACCATCGTGCTGACGATGTTCCTCATCCGCACCGTGGGCCAGGCCGCCAGCGGCGCCATCGCACCGCAGGACGTGGTGCTGCTGCTGGGCTACGTGGCCCTGGGCCACCTGCCCACGATGCTGGCGCTTTCGCTGTTCGTCGCCATCGTCGTGACGCTCGGCCGCATGTACCGCGACAGCGAGATGGCGATCTGGTTCGCCAGCGGCCTGAGCCTTTCGCGCTTCGTGCGCCCGGTGCTGCAGACCAGCTGGCCGGTGCTGCTGGTGGTGGCGCTGCTGCTGCTCTTCGTGTGGCCCTGGGGCAACCAGAGCACGCTGGAGCTGCGCGACCGCTACCAGCAGCGCTCGGACCTGTCGCGCGTGACACCGGGCGTCTTCCAGACCTCCAGCGACGGCCGCCGGGTCTTCTTCATCGAACGCGAAGGCGCGGACACGATCAATGCGCGCAATGTCTTCATCCTGATGAGCCAGGACCAGAGCGAGTCGGTCACCTCGGCGCGCTCGGGCCGGCTCGAACTCGACGGCGAGGACCGCTTCCTCGTGCTCGAACGCGGCCAGCGCAACGACGTCGACCTGCAAAGCGGCGAACGCACGCTGTCCAGTTTCGAGAACTACCGCGTGCTGGCCGGCGAGCGCGCCGCGCGTGCGGCCGCAGAACGCCCGCCGCGCACCATGCGCACGGAAGACCTGCTGCGTTCGCCCACGGTACGCCACCAGGGCGAACTCGTCTGGCGTTTCGGCCTGCTGCTGGCCGCCGCCAACCTGCTGCTGCTGGGTATCGGCCTGGCGGCCACCAACCCGCGGCGCGCCAACAACTGGAATCTGCTGTTCGCGCTGCTGGCCTTCGTCGTCTACTACAACGTCGTCAATTTGGCGCAGGCCTGGGTCGCCAGCGAACGCCTGTCGATGGGTGCGGCACTGCTCGGCATGCACGGCGGCGTATTCGCGCTCGCGCTGGCGTTGCTGTGGTGGCGCGACCACGCCGCGGTCACGCGGCTGGGGCGCCGCGCGCCGCGGCGGGCCGCCGCATGAAGACCGTCCGGCGGCTGCTCTACGGCGACATCGCCGCTTCGGTGACGTTCGTTGCGCTGGCCTTCCTGTCGCTGTTCTTCTTCATCGACTTCGTCGACGAACTCGACAACGCCGGCACGCGCGGCCGCGGTGCCTGGTACGCGGTGCAGGCCTCGCTGCTGGAATTGCCGGGGCACTTCTACGAACTGTTCCCGATCGCCGTGCTCATCGGCACCATCTATTCGCTGTCGCGCATGGCGCAGTCCTCGGAATTCACGATCCTGCGTACCGGCGGCCTGGGGCCCGGTCGTGCCCTGGGCCTGCTGGCGGTGCTGGGCGCGGTCTTCGGGGTGCTGACCTGGGCCGTGGGCGACTATGCAGCGCCCGCCAGCGAACGCCAGGTGGTGCTGCTGAAGGCGCGCGCCAGCGGCGGCCTGCAGATCGGCGGCGCGGGCGCGTGGTTGAAGGAGCGTCGCAGCACGCCCGCGGGCGAGCGCAGCTATTCGGTCAACGTCACCGGGGCCACCGCCAGTGGCGCACTGGCCGGCATCCGCATCTTCGAATTCGACGCCGACGGCCGCCTGGTTTCGCGCACCCAAGCCAAGGAAGGCCGCGTTGCCAAGGACGGCACCTGGACGCTGGCCGACGCCGAGGTCACGCGCTGGCCCGCCGCGCGCAGCCCAGGCACGCCGCAGGTGCAGGTCAGTCGCGAAGCCACGTTGGCGTGGCCGAGCACGCTGGGCGCCGACGTGGTGGCCGCGGCGGTGCTGCCGCTCAGCACCATGACCACCGCCGAACTGTGGCGCTACAGCGAACACCTCAGCGACCAGGACCAGGCCGGCGAGCGCTACGAGATCCGCTTCTGGAAGAAGGCCTTGTACCCACTGGCCTGCCTGGTGATGATGGCGCTGGCGCTGCCCTTCGCCTACCTGCATGCGCGCGCTGGCAGCGTGAGCTTCAAGGTCTTCGGCGGCATCATGCTGGGCATCAGCTTCGTGCTGCTGAACAACCTGGCCGGCCACATCGGCGTGCTGCGCGGCTGGACGCCCTGGGTGGTGGCGGCCACGCCGAGCTTCATCTACCTGTTGTTGTCGCTGGCTGCCTTCGCGTGGCTGGTGCGTTACCGTTGAGCCCCATGACTGCAGCCCTTCCCGGCCTGATCCTCTTTGCCCACGGTGCGCGCGACCCGCGCTGGGCGATCCCCTTCGAAGCCGTGGCCGAGCGCGTGCGCGCGGCGCGCCCGGAAGTGCCGGTGCGGCTGGCCTTCCTGGAGTTCATGGCGCCGAACCTGCCCGACGCCGGCGCCGAACTGGCCGCCGCCGGCTGCACGCGCATCGAGGTCGTGCCCATGTTCCTGGGCGCCGGCGGCCACGTGCGCAAGGACCTGCCGAACCTGCTGGAAGCCCTGCGCGCTGCCCACCCCGGCCTGGGCGTGACGCTGCACACGGCAGTGGGCGAGATCGACAGCGTGATGGCGGCCATGGCCGAAGCCGCCGTCGCGACGCTGGCCACCACCGCGCCGTGACGCCGTGAACCTGCACCAGTTCCGTTTCGTGCAGGAGGCGGTGCGCCGCCAGCTCAACCTGACCGAGACCGCCAAGGCGCTGCATACCTCGCAGCCGGGCATCAGCAAGGCCATCCTGGAACTCGAGGAAGAACTCGGCATCGACATCTTCGCGCGCTACGGCAAGCGGCTGAAGCGCGTCACCGAGCCCGGCGAGCAGGTGCTGAAATCGGTGGAGATCATCATGCGCGAGGTCGCCAACCTCAAGCGCATCGGCGACGAATATTCCAAGCAGGACGCCGGCACGCTGTCGATCGCCACCACGCACACGCAGGCGCGCTACTTCCTGCCCGGGCCGGTGGCGGCGCTGCGCAAGCGCTACCCCAAGGTGCAGGTCGTGCTGCACCAGGGCATGCCCGGGCAGGTGGCGCAGATGCTGCTGGACGACGTGGCCGAGATCGGCCTGGCCACCGAAGCCCTGGCCGCCCAGCCCGGCCTCATCTCCCTGCCCTGCTACGAATGGCAGCATGTGCTGGTGGTGCCCGCGGGGCATGCGCTGGCCGGCGTGGAGCGGCCGACACTGGAGCAGCTGGCCGCCCACACGCTGGTGCTTTACCACCCCACGGTGACCGGCCGCACGCGCATCGACGAAGCCTTCGCCCGCGCCCGGCTGCAGCCGGTGGTGGCGCTGGAGGCGATCGACTCCGACGTCATCAAGACCTATGTGCGCCTGGGGCTGGGCGTGGGCATCGTGGCCGAACAGGCGATGAGCGGCGAGCCGGCCGACGCCGACCTGGCCTGGCGCCCGCTGGGCCACCTGTTCGGCGCCAACGTGGCCCGCATCGCCTTCAAGCGCGGCGCCTACCTGCGGCAGTTCGTGCAGGCCTTTGCCGAACTGCTGTCGCCGCGCCTGTCGCCCGCGCTGCTGGCGCGCGCGATGGGCGAGCAGGGCAGCGACTACCAACTCTGACATCAACGCAAGCAAGATGCCCGTCGACCCCACCACGCCGGCCCGTATGCCGCACATCACCAGCCGCCTGCCGAACGTGGGCACGACGATCTTCACCGTGATGTCCGCGCTGGCGCAGGAAACCGGCGCCGTCAACCTGGGTCAGGGCTTCCCCGACTTCGACTGCGACCCGGCGCTGCCGGCGCACGTGACCGACGCCATGCGCGAGGGCCTGAACCAGTACCCGCCGATGCCCGGCGTGCCGCTGCTGCGCGAACGCGTGGCCGCCAAGGTGGAGGCGCTCTACGGCCGACGCTACGACGCGGGCAGCGAGATCACCATCACCGCCGGCGCCACGCAGGCCATCCTCACCGCGGTGC
>JAABPT010000109.1 GCA_011391855.1 Burkholderiales bacterium | reverse complement strand
TGCCAGCGCAACGGTTGCCCTCGCGCACCGCCAGTACGGAGAGCCGCTGCTGCTGGTCGGCGAGTCGCTCGGGGCCGCGGTGGCTGCAGCTGCCGCACAGCGAGAGCACGAGCGCACGGCCGGGCTGTTGCTGATCACGCCGTGGGACCGGCTTGCCCATGTCGCCTCGCACCACTACCCCTGGCTGCCGGTGAGTTGGCTGCTGCGCGACCGGTACGACACGGTGGCCCGGCTGGCCCGGTTCAACCGCCCGGTGGTGGTTGCCGTGGCGGGGCAGGACAGCATCGTGCCGGCGCGCTTCGGCGTCGCGCTGCACGTCGCGCTGGGCGGCCCGAAGCGTCTGATAGTCATCGACGGCGCCGGTCACAACGACTGGCCCGAACGGGTGGATGCTGCTTGGTGGCAGCAGGCGACCGAATCCGCCTTGCGTGCGTTGCCCTGACCGCTATTGGCCCGATCAGGTTGAATGGGCACAGCCAGGTCCAGCTGGCTCTCTGGCTGGCCTGGGGCGAGCACGAACGACAGACCACGAACGAGCGCTTGCGCCTGCCCCCGCTGACCGCTCTAATGAACGTTGACGACGGCCAGTGGCGCCGTTGCAGGAGGTGCGATGAGCCAGGAGACCAAGAAACTCGGTTCCACCGACGTCGCGATTCGGTTCAGCAGCGGCACCACGCTGCAGGGTCTGGGCGGTGACGGTCTGGTTCACTCCCGGCGGCCACCCCCGGGCCGCTTGCGTTCAGCACGACTGCCCGCCCAACTGGACACCAGCCCACAGTTCGAGGCTGCGCTGTCAGAACTCGGCATCGTCGAGCAGGAGACCATCGAACTCGAAGCCGTGGCGTTGCGACCGGGCGCCGACGACAGCGTGGTGCTCAGTCCGGCGCGCGCCCGCACGGACACTGCACCGCGCGTGGTGATGTACCAGGACGAGTCCGGTGGCGTGAGCTGGCACTTCGAGGCACTGGCGGCGCCGACTTCGAGGCCCCGACCCGGCCTGCGTGCAGCGGGTGGCAGCCCTCGCTTCGTGATCCCCCTGCGCAGCTCGGCCACGCGCACGGCCCTTCGCGGTGGCGTGCCCAGGCGATCGCTGCGCGGCCCGTTCACGAAGATCGGGCGCAAGATCTTCAAGGTCTTCGTGCTGCCGGCACTGTCGGCCATGCTCGAGGACCCGGTGCGCTGGATGGGCGAGATCGTCGAGCAGCGCTGCCGCCGCAATCTCGTGTGGGGCGTGACGGCCGACAACTACCGTCAGCCGCCGCAGACCGCCTTCGACGACTGGCCTTCGCTGCGCGCAGGCCCGGTGCTGCTGCTCGTGCACGGCATCTTCAGCTCGGTGGAAGGCATGCTCGGCGGCTTGCCCAGGGATGCCATGGAGGCCTGGCAACAACGCTACGCCAACCGTGTGATCGGGTTCAACCACCTCACCGTCAGCGCCTCGCCGGAAGACAACGCGCGCTGCTTTCTCGACACCGTGGCCCAGGCGCTGCCGGGCCAGCGACTCACCTTCGACATCGTGTGCCACAGCCGCGGCGGCATCGTGTCGCGCACGCTGGCCGAACGCGGCGAACAGCTGCGGGCCGGGCACGGCTGCGAATTCCGCAGCGTCTACTTTGCCGGCACGCCCAACGCCGGGTCGCCGCTGGGCGACGCGGATCACATGATCGACATGATCGATCTGTTCACCAACTGCCTGACGAACCTGCCGGATGGTCCGACGGCGTACTCGCTGGAGGTGATCCTGGGACTCGTCACCCTGGTCGGCCACGCCGGCGCTCGCGCCCTGCCCGGCATCGCGGCCCTTGGCACGCAGGGCAGCTACATCACGAACATTCTCAACCGTGCGAGCGCCACCGTTCCCACCCTGTATGGCGCGACGGCGGCCAACTACGAGCCCGCGCCCGGACGCGAGAACGGCTGGCTGCTGGACCGGATCGGCAATCCGGCGATGGACCGCATCTTCACCGTCGACGGTCATCGCATGGCCAATGACCTGGTGGTTCCGCAACGCGGGGTCTTCGGGGCCAACGGTCATCCGGCATTCCCCATTGCCGACCCGCTGGTGTTCGAGGCCGATGACGGTGTCTGGCACACCGCCTTCTTCAGCCAGCCTCGCGTGCTGGAGCACATCGACGCTCACTGGCGGCGTGTCGATCTGGCCACGGCCACGGCGGCCATCGGCGCGACCACCGCACCCGCGGCACCCCTGTCGCCCACGGCAGCAGGCGCGCCGGGGGGCATTCTCCGCGGGCGGCTGCGTGGCGCCAGGGCCGGCGTGACGCGAGCGATTTCCGTGCCGCCGATCCCCGCCGCAGCCCGGGCCGAACCGACCGTGACGCGCGACCCTGCACTCGACTTCCACGAGCGCCTGGAGGCCGGCGCCTCCGACGACCTGCATGTGCATCTCAAGCTGCCCGGCGCCGGGCCGGCGCCGGCCGGGCGGCTGACGCTGGAGTTCGACGCCGGCAGCAACGAGATCGAGCTCGTGGCCGAGCTCAGCGCGCCGGGCTTCCGCGTCGAGGGCCGGCGGCAGGCGCCGCTGGTGATCAAGCGCCAGCGCGACCCGAAGAGCGAACAGGCGGTGTTCCGTCTGACGGCGCTCGACCCCGGGCCGAAACCCGTGGATCGCCGCATCGAGGTCTCGTTCTGGCGCGGCAACGAATGCGTCGGTGGCATCACACACTCCACCGTCGTCGTGCCCAAGGGCTGGCAGGAGGCGACACCCTACACGCCCGACCGCGTGAGCGCTCTGCAGGTCAGCTCACGCCGACGCGACACTGCCGATTTGGTGTGGAGCGTGCGCCGCCAGGAGCCCGGCAAGGACGTGTTCGAGCTCTCGGCCCGCTGCCAGATCGCGGGCCAGGAATACGACTCGCGCCCCTTCGGCGTGCTCGAGCTCGGCGGTCAGCAGTTGGGCGACTACCTCACCGCCGCGCTCGACCCGAGCTTCCACGACTTTCCCGGCGGCGAGCTGACCGATGCCGAGTTCAGCGCCGCGATGCAGGTCTGGAACGAGCGATTCCTGACCACCTTGTCCGACCTCGGCAAGCAACTCTGGGTGCACCTGCCCGAGTCCTTCCGCAACGAGTACCTGCGCCTGGGCGGGCTGGAAGAGCCGCCGCGGTCGATCTGCATCTTTTCCGACGAGCTGAGTTTCCCGTGGGAGATCGTGCGGCCGAGCGGGCCGGTGCGTGGCGAGGAGATGGAATTGCCACCGCTCGGTGTTTCGCACGTGCTGGGCCGCTGGCGCCCGGGCACGAAGGTGCAGCCCCAGCCCCAGGCGCGGCCCGTTCAGCACATGGCCATCGTGATGCCCGACGCGCAGCAGAGCGGTCTGGCATCGGCGCTGGAAGAGATCCAGGCGCTGAAGAGTCTGATCCCCGTCGCCGAGCCGATCACGCCAGTCCGGCGCAAGCAGCTCGACCAGCTGCTGGCCAGCACGGACATCCAGGTCGTGCACTTCTCCGGCCATGGCGCCACGGGAGCCCATGCCGACCTGACGGCACTCGAGCTCGAGGACGGCGACAGCATTTCCGCGATGGCCTTCGCAGGCAACATGCTGGGCCGCCGTGCGCAGCCCCTGCTCTACCTCAACGCCTGCACCGTGGGCCGTGGCGGCGCGGTAATGGGCCGCGCGGGCGGCTTCGCCGGGAACTGCATCGAGTCTGGCTGGAGCGGGGTCGTCGCACCGTACTGGCCGGTGTACGACCCCAGTGCCTCGGCGTTCAGTGTGTCGTTCTACCGCAAGCTCAAGAGCGGGCGCAGCATCGGCGAGGCCCTGCAGGAACTGCGTGCCGAGAACGCCGACGACCCCACCGCCATGTCGTATGCGTACTTCGGTGACCCGTTCGCGCGACTGCTGATCGACTGACGCTCCGGCACCCACACCGAGGCCGTTCGACCGGGACCCGCAAAGTCGTCGTGTCCGGCCTGGTGCCAGATTCCTTCGCCAAGGCGTCCAACTCTCGCCTCGGCACGCTCGCCAAGGCTGATGATTCGGTCATGGCGCAAACATGGCCTGCAAAGTCTGCAGCGTCGCAGCCAGTGTGGCCAGGCGCAAGGCACCCAATCGCTTGACCAATCGCACACGGTCGAGCGTTTGTAACTGGTCCAGCACGATCAAGCCCTGCGTGCCCTGGAAGGTGAGCGCGATGCGAAAGCGCGCGGGCCGCCCGCCAGTGGTAATCGGTGCCACGATGACGGTGCGCAAGTGCGCGTTCATGTCGTCGGGCGAGATCACGACGCAGGGTCGGGCCTTCTGGATCTCGCTGCCCACCGTCGGGGCGAGCTGGGCGAGCCAGATGTCGCCGGTCTTCATCACCAGACCAATTCGTCGTCGCCCTCGTTGGCGACCTCGGGCCAGACCAGCGCGTCACCACCCTGCGCGGCCAGCCTTCGCGCGTCATCGGCCCAGCCTTCACGCGGGTTGCGGCGGACGGCGCGAATCTCGATCACGCCGTCGCGCACCTGCAGATCGGCCGTGCCTTCCAAACCCAACCGGGCCAGGATGGGCTTCGGTATCAGCACGCCCTGCGAATTGCCCATCTTTCGGATCGCCACATCCATCGGCTGCCCCCGTTGCCATGAGTAAGCACAATGGCAGCACGGCTCGAGATGGCGAATCGACTCCGCCCGCCGCGGCCCAGAAGTCAGCCTGTCGACGCGCGGCCATGGCGAACAAAGTCTGGAGCGTCGCAGACAGACGCCGCCAGAACTGATCACCAGATCAATCCCGCCGCACCTTGTCGCCAGCGCCTCAGCCGTGCAGCGACTTCGGCGCCACCTCCGGCGCCGTGGCCACGATCTCGAGCAACGCTGCGGCCGGGCCGGTGGGGTTGCGCCGGTGCTGCTCCCAGTTCTGCAACGTCTTCACGCCCACCCGCATGAGCTTGGCAAAGTCGACTTGCGACAAACCCGTCTGCTCTCTCACGGCCTTGGCATCCGGGGCCGTCACCTCGAACCGCCTGGACGGCTTGGCACGCCCCTTGGCAATGGCCTTCGCCTCCTTGAGGGCGCCGACCAGTTCTTCAAACAGCGTCTTGTCCATGTTCACAACTCCTTGACCAAGTCGCGCAAGATGGCCGTCTCCTTCTCGCTCAGCTCGTCCTTCTTGGCACAGCTTCAGCCATCCTCAGCGGTTCGTCGGGAGCCGCACCATCAGCGTCAAAGGATCCATAGCCGAAGGCTGGAATCCGTAATGCTCGTAGAACTGCTTCGCTCGTTCGCCCAGTGCAAGGACCAGCATTGCACGAACCCCGGCATCTGCGGCGATGCCTATCGCGCGCTGGACGGCGTCTTGAAGCATCGCGGCGCCCAGCCGCATGCCTTGCGCACGGCGATCCACGGCGAGCCGGCCCAGCACGAGAACCGGCAACGGGTCCGGCATGTTCCGCCGCACCGAGCTTGTCGCCAAGTCGTGCGCAACGGCTCCCGCAGCCAGGGCGTAGTACCCCATCACGCAGCCGGACTCGTCTGCAACCACAAAGGTGCGACTGGCCCCGCTGGCCTGATTGCCAAGCGCTCGGCGCTTGAGCCACTCGTCGAGTGACATCTCGCCCGAGTCGAAGGCGTCCAGTCGATGTGAGGACGACAGCGGTTGCGGCTGCGTCAGGACGAAGCTTGAGGACATCGGCCTCAACGCGCGCGCTTCTTGGCCTGGGCGCCGGCCTTCCACGGAGCTTGCACGGCCATCAGGCGCTCGAGCCCTTCATTGGCGGCGGGAGGCGCATCCAATTGCCGCATGAAGGCCCGGAACCGCCCGGCGTCCAGCTTGAAGAAGACTTGGTCGAGCAGCACCGATTGGGCTCGATCGCACGCCGCCTCGAGCATGAAGTCGGACCGGTTCTTGCCGAGCATCGCCGCAGCCTGGTCGATCAGGTCGCGCTGCTCGGGTTTCGCGCGCAGGTTGATCGCGGCGTCGCGCATGGCAGCACTCCGTGTGTAGACATTCGATATACGAAGTGTGCGACGACGTGTAGCTATTGTCAATACAGATTACGGCGGATCGACCTTCGTCGCGCGGGGAGCGGTGCCGATCAGTGGCCCAGCCGACGTGCCGTTGGCGCCATCGGCGTCACCAGGTGGAACCTGTC
>JAABPT010000108.1 GCA_011391855.1 Burkholderiales bacterium | reverse complement strand
CGCCCGATCTGCTGCAGCGCCCTCACACGCCCTCAGGGCCGCTGCAGCAGGCACACAGCGCGTGCCTCGATGGACCGGCCCTCGCCAACCGGGCCCATTCTCTCGGCCGTCTTGGCCTTCACGTTGACGGCGTCGGCCGCCAGTTGCAAGGCCTGTGCGATGCGTTCGCACATGGCCGGGATGTGCGGTGCCAACTTCGGCGCCTGGGCGATGATGGTGCTGTCGATATTGACGATCGTCCAGCCAGCGCCGCGCACGCGCTCCGCTGCAACCTGCAGCAGGACGACCGAATCGGCACCCTGGTAGGCGGCATCGGTGTCCGGGAAGTGGCGCCCGATATCGCCCAGGCCGGCGGCACCCAGCAGCGCGTCGGTGATGGCATGCAGCAGCGCGTCGGCGTCGGAGTGGCCGAGCAGGCCGTGGCTGTGCGGCACGTTCACGCCGCCCAGCACCAGTGGCCGGCCGGCCACGAGTGGGTGCGTGTCCCAGCCTTCACCAATGCGCAGGGAAGGCAGCGTGGGCAGAGTCATCTTGTCTCCAGCAGCCGGGCCGCCAGCGCAAAGTCGGCCGGCCAGGTGAGTTTGAAATTTTCCATCTCGCCCGGCACCAGCCGCGGCGCCAGGCCCAGCGCTTCCACGGCGCTGGATTCGTCGGTCACGTTGGCACCGGCCTGCGCCAGCGCACGCTGAAGCAGGCCCAGGCGGAACATCTGTGGCGTCTGCGCCAGCCACTTGTCGGCGCGGTCCAGGGTGGCTGCGACGCGGTCGCCTTGCGCGGACTTCAGCGTATCGGCCAGCGGCAGCGCCAGCAGGCCGCCGACCTCATCCATCAGGCAGGTGTCGATCAGCCTTTCCACCCAAGGCGGCTGCAGCAGGCAACGCGCAGCGTCGTGCACCAGCACCCAGTCGGCTTCGCCCGCGCCGCGTTCGCGCAACACGGCCAGGCCGTTGGCCACCGAAGCCGCCCGCGTGGCGCCACCGCAGCGCGCCACCCAGCCCCGCGGGCCCGCGAAACCGGGCACGAAGGTCTCGAAGGCTGCATCGTCGGGCGCCAGCACCACCAGCGTGGCGGTCAGGCGCGGCACGGCGTCCAGCGCCGCCAGCGTGTGCGCCACCACGGCGCGCCCGGCCAGCAGCGCATATTGCTTGGGCGCGGCGGTGCCGGCCCGCGCCCCGATGCCGGCGCAGGGCACCAGGGCATAACAGCGCGGCACGTCCACCATGGCCGCGGATTCTAGAATCGCAGGCTTCACGCCCCGCCGAGCACGCGCCGGGGCCGTTTTCCATTTCGGCTCCCCATGCAACTTCCCACCATCGCGCCGGGCAAGCGTTTCACGCTGCCGCGGCCCGTCGGCTCGGCCGACGCCCTGCTGCTGGCGCGGTTGGCGCGTGAACATGCCGGCGCGAAGCGGCTGCTGGCGATCTTCACCGCCGAGCCTTCAGACACCACGCGGCTGGCCGACGAATTGCCCTTCTTCGAGCCAGGCCTGCGCGTGGCGGTCTTTCCCGACTGGGAGACGCTGCCCTACGACACCTTCAGTCCGCACCAGGACCTGATCTCGGAACGCCTGGCCACGCTGTGGCGCGTGCGGTCCGGCGAGGTGGACGTGGTGCTGTTGCCGGCCACCACCGCGCTCACCCGGCTGGCGCCGCCATCGTTTATGGCCGGCACCACCTTCCACTTCAAGCAGAAGTCGCGGCTGGACGAAGCGGGCCTGAAGGCGCAGCTCACTCTGGCCGGCTACCAGCATGTGAGCCAGGTGGTGTCGCCAGGCGAATATGCCGTGCGCGGCGGCCTTATCGACCTGTTTCCGATGGGCTCGCTGGTGCCCTACCGCGTGGACCTGTTCGGCGACGAGGTGGACTCGATCCGCACCTTCGACCCCGACAGCCAGCGCAGCCTGTACCCGGTGCCCGAGGTGCGCCTGTTGCCAGGCCGCGAGTTCCCTCTCGACGATGCCGCCCGCACGGCCTTCCGCGCCCGCTGGCGCGAGAAGATGGAAGGTGACCCGACCAAGGCGCGGCTGTACAAGGACATGGGCGCGGGGCTGGCCAGCGGCGGCATCGAGTACTACCTGCCGCTGTTCTTCGAGCAGACTGGCACCCTCTTCGATTACCTCGGTGGAGCGGCAGGGCTGGTGCTCCATGGCGCGGTGGACACGGCCTTCGAGCACTTCTGGACCGACACGCGCGAGCGCCACCGCTTCCTGCAGCACGACCCCGAACGGCCGATCCTGCCGCCGGCCGAGATCTTCATGCCGGCCGAGGAGTTCTACGCGCGGACGCAGCCGCACGCCGTGCTGTCGCTGCGCGGAACCGAAGCGCAGGAGTGGGCCCGACCGCTGCCCGACGTGAGCATCGATCGCGGCGCCACCGAACCGCTGGGCGGGCTGGAACGGCACATCCGCCAGACCCCGCACCGCGTGCTGCTGCTGGCCGAGAGCGACGGCCGCCGCGAGAGCCTGCTGGAGCTGCTGCGCGACCACAAGATCGACGTGCCCAGCGTCGATACGCTGTCCGAATTCCTGGCCGGCGACGAGAAGGTGGCCATCGCCTCGGCACCGCTGGCCGAGGGCTTCCACTGGAACGAGCCGGACTCCGGCATTTCGGTGCAGTTCGTCACCGAGACCGAACTCTTCGCCACCACGCCGCAAGCCAGGCGCCGGCGTAAGCAGGAACAGGTCAGCAGCGTCGACGCGCTGATCAAGGACCTGTCGGAGCTGAAGGTCGGCGACCCGGTGGTGCACCTCAACCACGGCATCGGGCGCTACCAGGGGCTGGTCCATATCAACCTGGGAGCCGACGAAGGGGGCGCAAGCGAATTCCTGCATCTGGAATACGCCGACAAGGCCACGCTGTACGTGCCGGTGGCCCAGTTGCACCTGATTGGCCGCTACACCGGCGTCAGCGCCGAAGAAGCGCCGTTGCACCGCCTGGGCAGCGGCCAGTGGGAAAAGGCCCGGCGCAAGGCCGCCGAACAGGTGCGCGACACCGCGGCCGAACTGCTGAACCTGTACGCCCGCCGCGCCGCGCGCGAAGGCTTCGCGCACCGCTTCAGCGCCCACGACTACGAGGCTTTCGCCACCAGTTTCGGCTTCGAGGAAACGGCCGACCAGCGCGCCGCCATCCACGCCGTCATCCAGGACATGATCAGCCCGCGGCCGATGGACCGTCTGGTGTGCGGCGACGTCGGTTTCGGCAAGACCGAAGTCGCGCTGCGCGCCGCCTTCGTGGCCGTGCACGGCGGCAAGCAGGTGGCCATCCTGGCGCCGACCACGCTGCTGGCCGAGCAGCATTTCCAGACCCTGGTCGACCGCTTCGGCAAGTGGCCGGTGAAGGTGGCCGAGCTGTCGCGCTTCCGCACCGCAAAGGAAGTGAAAGTGGCGCTGGAAGGCATTGCCGACGGCACGGTGGACATCGTCGTCGGCACGCACAAGCTGCTGTCTTCCGACGTGAAATTCGCGCGCCTGGGCCTGCTCGTCATCGACGAGGAGCACCGCTTCGGTGTGCGCCACAAGGAAGCGATGAAGGCCCTGCGCGCCGAGGTGGACGTGCTCACACTCACCGCCACACCGATCCCGCGCACGCTGGGCATGGCGCTGGAGGGCCTGCGGGACCTGAGCGTCATCGCCACCGCGCCGCAGCGCCGGCTGTCGATCAAGACCTTCGTGCGCAACGAGGGCAACAGTGTCATCCGCGAAGCGGTGCTGCGCGAGTTGAAACGCGGCGGCCAGGTCTACTTCCTGCACAACGAGGTCGACACGATCCAGAACCGGCGCCAGAAGCTGGAGGAACTGCTGCCCGAGGCGCGCATCGCGGTGGCCCACGGCCAGATGCCCGAGCGCGAGCTGGAGCAAGTGATGCGCGACTTCGTCGCGCAGCGCCACAACCTGCTGCTGTGCTCCACCATCATCGAGACCGGCATCGACGTGCCCACGGCCAACACCATCGTCATGAGCCGCGCCGACAAATTCGGCCTGGCGCAGCTGCACCAGTTGCGTGGGCGCGTGGGCCGCAGCCACCACCAGGCCTACGCCTACCTGCTGGTGCCCGACGTGCAGGGCTTGACCAAGGCCGCGGCGCAGCGCCTGGAAGCCATCCAGCAGATGGAAGACCTGGGCAGCGGGTTCTACCTCGCCATGCACGACCTGGAGATCCGCGGCGCCGGCGAGGTACTGGGCGAAAACCAGAGCGGCAACATGATGGAGGTGGGCTTCCAGCTCTACAACGACATGCTGGCCGAAGCCGTGCGCTCGCTGAGGGCCGGGCGTGAACCCGACCTGCTGAGCCCGCTGGGTGGCATGTTCGGCGCCACCACCGAGATCAACCTGCACGCCCCCGCGCTGCTGCCCGACGCCTATTGCGGCGACGTGCACGCGCGGCTGTCGCTGTACAAGCGGCTGGCCACGGTCGACAAGGCCGAGGCCATCGACGCGCTGCTGGAAGAGATCACCGACCGTTTCGGCAAGCTGCCCGCGCAAGGCCAGACGCTGTTCGACACCCACCGCCTGCGCGTGCTGGCCAAGCCCTACGGCGTGGCCAAGATCGACGCCGGGCCCAAGCTGATAAACATCACCTTTCGGTCGAAGGCCCCGATCGACCCGCAGCGCATCGTCGAACTGGTGCAGAAGAACCGCGCCGTCAAGCTGGCCGGCAACGACAAGCTGCGCATCGAACGCGAAATCGCCGCGCCGGCCGACCGGGCGCATTACCTGCGCGACCTGCTGCGGTCGCTGGGGCAGCCAATGCCTGCTGCACACTAGGCCCCATGGCCCTGCACCCCGCACTGCCTCGTTCACCGTACGACCCGCTGGACCCGGCGCACCGCTGGTTCCCGGCCGACGAAGCCCTGCGCCAGAGCAGCTACGAACGGCTGCTGCCGCCTCTGGTAGCGCGGGTCCGATCCGAGGTGCATGCCTGGCGCGGCGGCGGATACGCCGGTGCCAGCGAAACTTCGCGCCGGTTGCTGCAGTGGTGGTTCGACACCGAGCACGTGCAGCAGCGCGCCGACGGCAGCGTCGACAGCTTTCGCTGGTATTTCGCCCAGCGAGAAGCCGTGGAATCCGTGATCTGGCTCTACGACGTGAAGCAGGCGCGCGACAAGTTCGACCTGATGCGCTTCTCGTCGGCAGGCGAGATCACGCCGCGCGACTTTCCCGAAGACTGGCCGCGCTATGTGGTCAAGATGGCCACCGGCGCCGGCAAGACCAAGGTGCTGTCGCTGCTCATCGCCTGGAGCTACTTCCACCGGCTCTACGAACCCGGCTCGGCGTTGGCACGCAATTTCCTGCTGATTGCGCCGAACATCATCGTGCTCGACCGCCTGCGCACCGACTTCGACGGTCTGCGCATCTCTATCGGCGACCCCATCCTGCCCGACAACGGCTGGGCCGGCCGGAACTGGCGCGACGACTTCCAGCTCACGGTGCACCTGCAGGACGACGTTCGCACCGTGCGCGAGGTCGGCAACCTCTTCCTCACCAATATCCACCGGGTCTACCTGGGCGAAGTGCGCGAGCCCTCACTGGACGACGACAACCTGGCCGACTACTTCCTGCAGCCCTTCGGCGCGCGCCCCAGCGGCAAGACCAACGACAGCAAGACCGACCTGGGCGCACTGGTGCGCGAAATCGAAGAGTTGGCCGTCTTCAACGACGAGGCCCACCACATCCACGACGAGCGCATGGCCTGGTTCGGCAGCATCCGCGACATCCACCACCGCATGCTGCAGAAGGACAAGCGGCTGGCGCTGCAGGTGGACGTGACGGCCACGCCGCGCCACGACAACGGCGCCATCTTTGTGCAGACCGTCAGCGACTACCCGCTCGTCGAGGCCATCCACCAGGGCGTGGTCAAGCACCCCGTGCTGCCCGACGCCGCCAGCCGCGAACGCCTGCGCGAGCAGCCCAGCGCCTTCTTCCACGAGAAATACGCCGACTACCTGGCCCTGGGCGTGGAGGAATGGAAGAAGAGCTTCGCCGACCACCAGCACACCGGCAAGAAGGCGGTGCTCTTCGTCATGGTCGACGACACCCGCAACTGCGACGACGTGGGCGCGCACCTGGAACGCACCTGCCCCGAACTGCAGGGCGCGGTGCTGGTGATCCACACCAAGAAGAACGGCGAAATCGCCGAGGCCGC